>DUIP01000200.1 GCA_013330285.1 Candidatus Poseidoniaceae archaeon | reverse complement strand
AAGCATGCAGGCCGTGTTCTCGATCATTGCACAGTTCATGACACCCTAGAGGACGCTACCACTGATGCATCCTTGGTGATTGGAACATCTGGCAAGAGGGAAATTGGTTCCAAAACCAATTTCCGTCATTTTGTTTACCCTTGGGAACTTGCAGAGCGATTGGAACATTATGATGGCAACGTGTGCTTGGTTTTCGGTGAAGAAGGTAAAGGAATGTCAACTGAGGATTTAGCGAAGTGTGATTTTCTCGTCACCTTGCCGACGTGGGAAGGTTATCCAATCGCTAATCTCTCCCATGCAGTCAATGCCTGCGTCTATGAATTACACAGATCACGAGTGCTTTCACGACAAGGCAAGGAAGCAGGCATCCCGAATGTTGTTCCACTCGAGCGAGGCATTTCTCCCGAATTGAAACATATATTGCTACAAACTGTTCGTGAACTAGCACATGCTCTTCCAGGCAATGATGAGCGTAGGAAAAGTTTCGGACAATCCCTTTCAAGATCCATCATGCGTTCTATGCCAACAGAAGGGGAAGCCAATCGCATGATCGGTGGTTTACTTGATGCCTCCACTGCCATTCAATATGTCGAAGGCAATGAAGAATGGCGAAGTAAGAGGCGAAGGAAAATTATTCCAGAGGAAGAATAAACCCTCATGCATACCATGAAGCAACACTTTTTGGTGTTTCTCGAACGTGCATTGCAACCAATCGCAATCTGTTTCCATACGCTGTTTTGATGTGAGGTTCAACTTGTTCAAAAGCCCATTTGGCAAGGTTCTCCGCTGTTGGAATGAATGGCACGACTACGGTTCGATGACCGTCCTCCATTGCTTCCAATGCTTTCCGTGCTTGCTGATCGTGTTCATAGACAACGAAAGCATGGTCCACTACATCATGGATATGGACAGTGAGAATATGACTGACGTCAGAAAAATCCATCAGCATTCCTTCATCAGAGACGCCCGATTCTTCCACGACATCGCCTTCAATTTCAGCCTCAAATCGATACCTATGGCCATGCATATGCCGGCATTTGCTCTTATGGTTTGGAACCCGGTGTCCGGTATCTGTCTCTACGTATCTTCGTATTCTGGTCGTCATGATTCTTCCTCCTGGAAATCGATTGAAGCTGAATTGATGCAATACCGCATGCCACCATGCTGTCGGGGTCCATCATTGAAGATGTGGCCAAGGTGGGCTTGACATTTTGAGCAGCGCACTTCAGTCCGAATCATACCGTGTGTTCTGTCTTCGATGTGTTCGATTGCAGCGCGGCCATGTTCGCTATGGAAGGAAGGCCAACCACAACCAGAATCGAATTTCATTTCGGAGGTAAACAGGAGGTGGCCGCAACAGATGCATGTGTACTTACCAGTCCGCTTCTCATCCCAGTACATACCAGTGAATGCCCGTTCTGTACCACTTTCACGCGTGACATAATATTGCATATCAGTCAATTTTTCTTTGTAATACGCATCCTTGTGTTTTCGCTCAGTTTCCAGAGCTGCCTCGAGGACAGTCTCCCAAGGCTCAACGTACTCGATTGGATCGACCAAGTCAAGTGCGTGGAAGGCTAAAATTCGTTCCACATCTGAACCACTACGACCTGAACTCCTGCCGTCTTGGTCTGGATTATAGGAGGTGATCGTGTTCTCAAACACCTTGTCAAAATGAAGGTTCATTTGATCAGACGCAAGCAATGCGTCCTTGAGAATGGTCACTTTGTCCCCCTCAATGTATGGCAAAAAGAAATGGACACGTTCACTGCCCCAATTTCCTGTTGTGAAAGCGTGATCGATGGCTTGGTAAAATTCAGGTCGGCAATCTGGATAGATGGCATGATCACCCGAATGAACGCCAAGTGCAATTGAGACGTCAACGCGCTCTCTTTCAGCGATGGAGAGTGCATACCCATAGAGAATTGATGCAAAGATAGCGTTTCGATTCGGCACCACAGTGGCCTTCATTTGTTCCTCCTCATAATGTCCTTCTGGGACGTCTTTGTCTTCATTGATCAGAGCAGATTCGAACAATGACATTGCATCGGTTAGGTCAACAATCTTGTGGTCGACCGTCAAATCCTTCGATTGAAGATACTCGATGTTGTTGGATGCTCGCTGGACCTCGATACTATGCTTTTGGCCGTAATGATATGACACACAACTGACATGAGCTCCATCGGCCAGCAACCGCAGAAGGAGTGAGGTTGAATCCATGCCACCTGAAAGAGCCATGACTGCGCGCTTGATCATCAATCCACCCCCATCCATTTGTGGGTCTGAAGGCTCAGACGCCAACCGCTGTTTTTCTTGACCACTTCCTCGGTTTCGGCAAAGTTTTTTCCATTCCATTCAACAGATTCAGCCTCCATATAACAAGGTTGCAGGAAAGCGTGATCAAATCCTTGTCGCAGGTCATCATACATCGTCAAATCCTGTCCGACGTAGACGCATTTGAGTTCATCACCAGTGCGTTGACGAATTTTGACATCGGGATACATTTGATCTTTTGGCGAAACACAAACCCAATCGAGAAGTCCTTCTGG
>DUIP01000014.1 GCA_013330285.1 Candidatus Poseidoniaceae archaeon | reverse complement strand
TCAGGCCAATCAGCCTCCGCAGCAGGTCTAACGGCAGCAGCCGTCCAAGACGCAGCAGCTGATGGACGTTGGACGCTTGAGGCGGGAGCGCTTGTGCTCGCTGACCTTGGATTGGCTGCCATCGACGAATTCGACAAAATGAATGAAGGCGATCGTTCAAGCATGCACGAAGCGATGGAACAACAGAAGATTTCAATCTCCAAAGCCGGCATCAATGCAAGCCTTCGTACGCGATGCGCAGTTCTTGCTGCTGCAAATCCAAAGAGCGGGCGGTTTGAACCCGTTTCTGAAGTACCATTCACGGCTCAAATCAACCTTGCACCCCCGCTCATCTCTCGTTTCGATGTCATTTGGTTGCTGACAGACGATCCAGAAATGGAAAAGGATGCAAAGATTGCCCAGCACATCATCGATAACCGTTTACTCGGTGTGAGTGAATTGCTGGTCAACGAGGGTACAGCCCCAGACCCAACCAAATCTTCAGCCGAATCAGGACTCAAGAAAACAGAGACGCATGGAGAGGTCTTGTCACGTGATTTAATTCGTAAATACATCGCATACGCAAAGCGCAGCGTCCACCCCTCGATGGAACCTGATGCACGGAAGAAAATCGTGGACTACTATGTTTCAACACGAAAGCAAGTTGGCGACTTTTCAGACACCGTGGCTATCACTGCCCGTTCATTAGAGGCCCTAGCGCGCCTTGCGGAGGCAAGCGCTCGCCTTCGTTTGTCGCAGGTAGCAACCGTTGAAGATGCGGAGCGCGCCATCCGATTGACAAACACTTGGCGTGAGGATCTCATGGGTGGGAATTTTGATGAGACTACGCTTCAAACCGGACAGAAAGGTACCTCGAGAAACCGTCAGAAGACGATGCTCAACATCGTCTCTACGCTTGCAGCAGACAACAACGGTGTCGCCCAACACAATGATGTGTTGAATGAAGCTGAGCGGCATAAAATTGACCGGGGCACTGCAGAGGACATCCTTGAGAAGTTCCACCAAGACGGCCGCTTATACCGTCCAAATGGGTATGGCACACATGGGTTAGCTTGATGTTCATGGGTTTGAATCTTGAAGGATGAACACTTGGGGGATACCATGGCCGAGCCTCAAACCACTGAACCAGTTGGTGAAGTCGATGATGCTTCAGCCCTGTCTCCAGAACAACTTGGATTCATGTGTGGCATCGAAGTCCACCAACAGTTGGGTACGGGGAAATTGCATTCGCGACAACCGGGGACGTTGTACGACGTGACCATCGACACGGTCCCCGCCGATTGGCATCGTTTCGAACGCAAACTCCGTCCTGCTCGAGGCGAAGGTGGTGCGATTGATATTGCAGCACGTTTCGAAACCCGTAGGAACCGTTCATTCGTGTACGTTCAAAGTCCAAATGCAGGGTTGATTGAGCTTGACGACCAACCTCCTTTGGACCACGACGAGGATGCAATCCAGATTGCCCTGACCGTTTCAGCTCTGCTTGAAGCAAAGCCAGTGTCTCTTCTTCAGACCATGCGCAAGACCGTTGTCGATGGTTCAAACACGAGTGGGTTTCAGCGAACTTCACTGGTTGCTACGGATGGAGTCTTGCAAACAGATGGCGGGCCTGTTGGTATCGATGTCCTTTGTTTGGAGGAAGACAGCGCACGCAAACTGGACACCCTTTCGACACCAAATGGCGAGCAAGTCATCTACAACCTAGACCGGCTGGGACTGCCTCTGATCGAAATTGCAACCGCCCCCGATGTCACTTCGCCAGAGCATGCAAAAGTTACCTCCATGGCCCTCGGTCGAGTGTTGCGCCAAACTCGTAAGGTTCGGCGCGGCCTTGGCAGCATACGTCAAGACCTGAATGTCTCATTAGCATGCGGCGATCGTGTGGAAATCAAGGGCTGTCAAGACCTGAATTGGATCCCTCGAATCATTCGTTTAGAAATGTCAAGGCAGCTGCACTTCTACCGTTTGGCTAATGAATTGCGAACCATGCTCAACCTGTCACCCCTCCCCCCGGATCGCAGGAGTGATGATGATCAACTGGAAGCGTCAGTTGCGGCTTCAGTTGCCGAACATTTACCTCTCAACCTCCACGACGTCACTTCTTCATTCACTTCTTGTGAATCAAAGATGGTTGCCGGCGGCCTTGCCAAAGGGCATGTCATGCTCGGACTGCCTTTGGCCGGCCTCAATGGTAAATTTGGTACAAAAACGATGGACAAAGAAGGGTCACAACTCCCACGTCTTGGACGAGAACTTGCAGGGGCTGCTAAACTTGCAGGAGTGAAAGGCGTCTTCCACTCGGATGAATTGCCAGCCTATGGCATTGAACAAGACCATGTCGACGGCGTTCGTAACACACTTTCGCTTTCTCCCGAAGACGGTTTTATCCTCTGTTTGGCCCCAAAATGGCAGGCTGAACTTGCTTTGGAAAGTGTCCTGCAACGAGCGCGTTTAGCATGGCATCGTATTCCACAAGAGGTCCGAAATGTTGTGGTCAAGAAAGGAGCACCTGACGACGGCACCACTTCACCAATGCGCCCGTTGCCCGGGGGTGCGCGAATGTATCCAGAAACCGATGTTCCTTCGATCATTATCGATGAAGGTCGATGGCAAGCGACAATGGCTTCCCTTCCCATGAGCGATGAGGCACGCGCAGAGCGAATGGCACAGTTCGATGTGTCCTCGGATCAAGCAAAACAATTGGTGGCACGAGAACTTGACGACATCTATGTCGAGCATGTGGCTGATTTGCCGCACAAAGGCTGGGCGAGTGTTGTGTTGGAAAACGATGAAGCTGACCCCGCCTTGTGCGCAATGGTCCTCACTGTGAAGGAACGGGGCGACATCACTCGAGAATCGATGAATGAAATAATTGCGGCTTTTGAAGGCCAGCACCCCTCCCTCGACGAACTTGCTGCTTACGGCGAAGCCCATGGTCACAAGCCTGCTGATGTGGGTGACCTCGCCTCGACCATCCAATCCATTGTTCAGGAGCGTTCAGATTTCGTTAAAGAGCGCGGTATGGGTGCGATGGGCCCGCTGATGGGCGTGGTCATGCAAGCAGTTGGAGCCGCAGATGGGAAAGTGGTAAGCGCCCTTCTTCGAGAAGCAATCCAAAACACGATGGAGTGATTGGATGCGATCCCGCCTTCTGATTGTCGGCGTTCTTGCGGTCCTCCTCCTACCAACCACGTTCTCATCGGGGGAAGAACCGTCATTCAACGACACATTTTCTCTCGAATGGAGTTATGATTTTGGTGATGCTTACATCACAACATCACCTGTTTTTATTGACGAAAAATTGTTTGTCAGAACTTCCGCATCTTGGGGCGGCAGTGCAGCTCCAACAGTAGCGGCCTTCACGCTGGACGGTGATCTTGAATGGAGCGCCACCAACCCTCATTCAACGCATCACGATATGTCACCGATGTTCCACGTAAAGGCTGGAAGCGGCGATTGTGGATCATGGCCTGACATGTTGGTTCTTGGATGGTCAGATGGAAGCGTTGAGGCACGTTCCACCAACGACGGTGAACTGATTTGGTCTCACAAAACAGAACAAGTTGTTTGGGGCATTACTGGGGAAGTAGCAAAAGACGGCGACCATATTGTTGTTCCAACCCGAACAGGACTTGTCTCTTTGTGCGCAGCTGATGGCTCGCTCATGATGGAGGCAACGACTGGATTGGGCTGGAGAAATGGAGTTGCTGTGGGGCAAGATGATTACTTTCTCGGCGATGAATCTGGGACTCTTTGGGCGGTGGCACGCAATGGCTCCACTCGCTCTGTTGATTTGGGCGAGGGGAAGATTCGACACGTGCCACTCCTCACTTCAGCAGGTCTACTCGTTCAATTGCAAAAGGAAAGTTCCAGCACCATTCATGTCCTCAATCCGGCGAATTTAGAAACACACCAGGTGCTTCAGATCGGCCCCTCGCCGGGTATTCCAATCTCCACTCCAGGATTCATTCTCGTGTTCGATTCAATCGCAATCCGCACTTTAGAATGCACTACAACATGTTCTGAAGTCGACCGGGCTCCCTTCCTCTCAAATGGAGAAATCGGGCAGGTTCATGACGGCCAATACATGCTCCCATACAACGGCATTGAGCAAGGTTGGGGTCTTGTGAACATCACCGAAAAAGGCCTGTTGAATCTGGAGACCATCACCACTGGTGCTGATGGATATGCGACCTCTGGGCCGGGATTCTTTGAACACGAAGACCATCGTATTTTGTTGGCATTCGGTAGCGATGATGGTGTTGTTTATGTCCACTCATCAAGCGCCGATGGGACGGTCCAAGAGGTCAGTGAAAGCCCATATGAATTCGATTGGGTCGCCCAAGGTACGGTGTTTTTGCTTTACATTGCGCTTGGAGGTGCAGGCATTCAATTCTTGCGCGGTCGCGGGACATCAGTTCTGAAATTCCTCAGCGTCTACGCCCTTTTAGTCGGTCTTTTAATCATCGATCAGGTGGCGCTCCAGTGGTCACAAACCATCGAGGAATTGGCCCCCTCATCCACAGAAAAACCCTGGGATTCTTCATGGGATGACTCATGGGAGGGGACTCAAATTGTTTCCATTACCATCGAAGGTGAGATGTATTCTGTTGGTGGGCTCAGCGGTTATTCAAATGCGTTTGAATTGACGCTGGCAGCTTGTGAACAACTCGGCATCGAAATGGAGTATGAAATGACTGGGATGGGGACGTATGTCCTTTCATTTAATGGTGAAATCGGAGAAGGTTGGGAGTACACTGTTGATGGTCGATTGGCCATGCTCGCCTCGGATGTCTCACCGATTGATTCTGCATCGATAGTTCAATGGACGCCTGTGGAAGCGAGGTAACCCTCAAAATGTGGGGGCGAGTGGTCCAACCATGTTTCAAGCCCTCGGCACCCACGGTCCCGAAGTTTCACCTGCAATGGGCTTGGCTCTTGATGTGCTTCTTCTCGGCGCTGCATTCTGGCTTCTAGCGGGGCCAAACCGACGTACTGTGCACGACATTGTCCTAATGGGGGCACTTGTCGTTAGCGTTTCTTTAGTTCGGGTTGTCATGCAACCCTTGCCGAATATCCAACCCGTGACTGTAGCATGTTTGCTGGTTGGCGCACAACTCGGTGCTCGGCGAGGCGCCGCATTTGCTGTCATGGTGACGATGCTTTCGAATTTCTTTATGGGCGACGGCTGGTGGACCATTTTCCAAGCTGCTGGTTGGGCAACTGTGGCTGTTTTTGGTTCGCGGATTTCGCTCGTCGTCGACGGTGTTTACAACGCCACTCGTACGTGTCTTGCAGCAATTGCTTCAGCCTTTATGTTTGGAATGATCGCCTCACTGTCAATCCTTGATGGAAACATGACAGGCACGGACTTCTTGATTTATCTTGCCAATGGATGGCCGTTCGATGCGCTTCATGCGCTTGGTAACCTGACCTTTGCAATTTGGTTTGGGGCTTGGTTTAGTTCCCTTTTGAGGGAACAACCCACCATTGAATCAATTGAACTTGCGGTGGTGGAACGCCATGGCATCGACGCCTGAAGCACCCACGATGGCACTGATCGTTCGACACGATCTTCGTCTCACAGCAGGTAAAGTAGCCGTACAATGCGCTCATGCCGCCGTTTCATGTACCCTTGCAGCACGCAAGTCACATGCCCGTTTGGTTGAGCGGTGGCGACAATCCGGCGCGAGAAAAATTTGCTTGAAAGCCGAGACCCTCGGTGACCTACAAATGTTAGCGGGGCGCGCCCAAGGTGCAGG
>DUIP01000033.1 GCA_013330285.1 Candidatus Poseidoniaceae archaeon | reverse complement strand
GCCTTCGAGTTGAGCCATACCGTACGCAGCGGGGATCGTGATGAGGACAGCAATGATGGAAATAACGACAGCATTTTTCCATGTCCCTGACGAGGTGGAAATACGCTTGAGCACGTCCTCAGACACAAGATGAGTGGTCCCTTCTTGTGGCATTGTCGAACGGTTTCGCGAAGCCAACCAATCGTCGACGGACAGACGAATCAATGGAACCCACAGGCCGGTGAGGATGAATGCTGAGAGGATGCCAAGTGCCGCCTCAATTCCAAAAGAACGCAGCGCAGCGATGTCACTGAAGAGGTTTGCAGCAAATGCAGCCATGGTCGTGACCGAGGTCAGCATGATGGCCCGCCCCACCCTCGACAGGGTAATTTCAGCAGAAGTTTCGGATGACTTCTTCATCGCTCGCTCTTCTTTGTAACGATGCAGGGCATGCAGCGAATCATCGATACCTAAGGCGAGGACAAGAATCGGAAGCAGGTTAGAAAATTGCGATCTTGCTATGAGGCTGAAACCAAACATCGAGGTCAAACTTGAGAAATGCCCAATCATGCCTTGCATCCATAGCAGGGCAGTACCAAGAGCAAACATGACGATAATGACGTCAGACAGTCGGCGCAGACTGACATAGAGGAGCACAATAATGGCCAAGCCCATCAGCAAAATCAAGCCTGCACTGGCTTGCAATTCCCGGTTCACTTCAACGTTCACGCCTTGTCCAACCAGCAGGGTAATGGTGGTTCGGTCGTGCGTTCGAAGTTGACCTTCAAGATCCATGTACGACCATTCAGTCGAACAGCCACCCGTTTCTTTCAGAAGCTCGAGGCACATGCTCTGGTTGTATTGGGGCGGGTGAAGAACGAGTGAGTTGTCTGCTATTCTGTAGCCACCAATGCGGGTTCCTTCTTCGGAGAACACGATGCTCTTCTCTGGATGAGCGTCCTTCCAAATCACTTCCCAACCCATCGACTCCAATGTGCCTCGGTCGAATTGAACGAGGAGCCATGTCGATGAAGCCGACCAGCGGCCCTTGCCTGTGAAGCCACCTTCCCATGTTCCATCGGTGTTCAGTTGGCCACCGATTGGCCCGTCTTGCAGGGCGTTCATGTCAGCAACGAAGCCACGGTCAAGCGATAGCCAACGCAGAAAATTATTGTCAGAAGCCTCCGCCATGCGCGCCGCAGCCAAATCAATGTGCGCCTGCGTCACATTTGCATCGTCGAATTCTAAGCATTCCAACACCCCACAATCATACCAGTTCGTAGGAGGATCTGTGACGATACCTTGTGCAGTCAAGCCCGGTTGAGTGAGGACAGAGGTGTTGTTCATGAAACCTCTAAAGTGGTCGGAGAGGGAAATGGCACCAGGGGCTTGTGAGCCAGTGACGTCGTTCACGAGCGGCTTCATCGCTGGTGCAAGCGGGTGTTCTTGAATCATGTCGATTTTCCCGTCGATCTCTTGTAATAACGAGAGGTTGAGGATTCCACCAGTCGGCGCATAGATGCCTTGCCATGGTTCACCGGCTTCCACCATCTCTGTGACGCTCGGTAGATTGGCATAGTCCGGTGCTCCATCGCTCATCAAGGGAACAGGCGTCCATTCATCGATGGGTGGAACATAGTTGGGGTCTCGCGCTGAGACAAGGAAACCAAGAATAATTTCAGAGTTTGCAAACTCCTCATCGATAATCGCTTGGGCTGTGAGCTCAGGCGACTCCATTTCATACGATTCCATATCGATGGGTTGGAGGGCCGTCATGGCCCCGGGGATCATCAATAATGAAAGCAGAAAGATGGCGACGTGGACCTTTTTTCGGTGTGGGATGAGCCACTTCGAAAACGATGCAAAGTCCCTTCCCATAGCGATAGGTTTGGTCTTCGCCTTTTCAAGTGATGTTTTTTTTTGATGATACAAAATAGGCATCGCTTGTTTCAAGCACCGGCTTTTCCTGCCGAACATATGGCGATTTTATTGATCCTGAATCAACAGCCCTACGATGGAACAGATGTGACTTGGAACGCGCTGCGTTTGGCGAAGCGCCTTGACGAAGACGGAGCCGAGGTTCGAATCTTTTTGATGAACGACAGCGTTGATTTGGCTCGGGACGGTATTCTGCCACCAGAAGGTGTCGAGGATATGGTGGCGATGCTCAAGGGTCTCATTTCGGTTGGTGTGCCTGTGAAGGTTTGTGGCACGTGCCAAAATCGATGTGGTGTTCTCAAGGGCCAGGGCTACTATGAAGGGGCTCAGTTCTCGACGATGGGCGAATGTTCAGAATGGGTCATGAGCAGCGAAAAAGTGCTTACGTTCTGATCACAAATGAAGTTCTGTTGCCAATGCCTCGGCGAGGTAATGGTATTCGTCCACATGATTGTACAGTTGCGCTGAGATTCTGAAGTACCTGCCTTTGGGCGAATTCCACGACCACACAGGAACCTGAATGCCATACTTCTCTTGCAACACGCTGTGCAACGGATCAGGTTCGTGCAACGGAATGCCGCCGCTTGAACCGGGTGGCAGTATCAATGTGGCAATGCAAGCGATCATCGATTCTGGGCACGGGGCGACAAGCCCAAGCCGGTCGCAAAGGATCCTTCGCCCCTGCATGGCAAGATCGTGATTATGCTGCATAATGGCGTCCCAACCACCCTCAACCATGTTGGACATGAACGCGATGGTTTCTGGCAATGAGCACCACGCCGAAATGTCCCTCGTTCCAGTCCAGTCAAATTCATGCCTGAAGCGGGTGGTGTCGCCCAATGGGAAGGTCATCCCATGGCTGATGGTCAAGGGATGAATCTTCATTTGGTGGTCCTTTCGAACGTGTAAGAACGCAGAACCCTTTGGTGCACACAACCATTTGTGGCAGTTGCTTGTGGTGTACGAGGCCCCCAATGTGTCAAGGTGGAGAGGCACCATGCCGATGCCATGTGCTGCATCAAGAAGCACCGAAACGCCTCTGCTTTCGAGCAATTCAACGAGTTCTTCAAACGGCATCCGAAGTCCAGTCGGGCTTGTCACCGTATCGATCATTGCCAACACTGTTCGGTCGCTCACGCCAGCCATGATGGCATCGATGGCAACCTGTGGGCCTTCAATCGGGAAAGGAATGTTGACCGTGACAACCTTTGCACCCCAACGCTCAGCCACGAAATCAATGGCGTTCCTACAGGCTTGGTACGCGTGGTCGGGTACGAGGATTTCATCGCCCTGCTCGAAGACGAGGGAACGAAGAACAGTGTTGACGCCAGTGGTCGCATTTTCCACCAAGGCCAAATCATCCGGATCGCATTCAAGCATTGTTGCAAGAGCACCTCGGGCCTGCTCCATGAATCCCATAGCAAGGTCCTCATAGAACCGTACTGGTTCGTCCTCCAGCAGATCCTGCCACTTTTGTTGTTCCTTACGAATGGCAACCGGTGTGGCTCCAAACGAGCCGTGGTTGAGGAAGACACATTGCTCATCGAGCAGCCAATGTTTGGCAAGTTGACTTCGTTGTGGGAGCGCCATAGCCCTTGGTGCACATGCCACTCTTTGAATGTTTGAATGGTTTAGGTTCGATACGAGAAATCACTTCGGCGATGATTTTCAGGATTGTAATATTTAGAAAAAGGAGAAACTCCATGATTTATGACCATCTTCCTTAAGTGACATGCCGGTTTAAGGAAAAATATGAGCCTTGCACCTACTGATTATGACTACGGAGTACCAGCGAATTATACCTTTGCCACAGAAATAACATGCGCGAATGACGAAGCACGTGCAATGTTTGTCGAAGGCTATGGCCACATGTTGAACTACAACCACGAACAAGCCATCGCTTGCTTCAGCAAGGTTGCCGAACTTGATGACACCTGTGCAATGGCATGGTGGGGGATCGCCTACTGCGTTTCATCCAATTACAACTGGGCGCCTGGACTTGGTTCCGGCCACGATTCAATTCAGACAGCAGTTTCCCTCAAGGATGGCTGCACAGAATTGGAACAAGATTTGATTGACGCATTGGCTCAACGCCACTCCGCAGAAGCCCGTGACGCTGCAGACCCAAGCGTCCTCAACATGGGGAACTCCCCTGAACTGAACGTTGCCTTCGCAGAAGCAATGGCTCCATTGTACGAAAAGTACAGTGGGAATTTGGATGTCACTGCAATCTATGTTGAAGCGCTGATGAACCTCAAGGCTTGGCAATTGTGGGACAAAAACACTGCAACCGGAGAAATCACACCTGCTGATGACAACACCCTGTTGCTTGTCAAA
>DUIP01000186.1 GCA_013330285.1 Candidatus Poseidoniaceae archaeon | reverse complement strand
AGAAAACAGGCCCCTGGAACTGCTGAAGTGCCATTGATTCTTGCGCTTAGGTTAGATGCAGGGTGGCTTAAACGTGCAAGAAGGATTGTCCCATCGCCATCGTTTTCAGCATCCATGAGCACTTCAATCAGTTCAATGAAACCGACCCGTTCGATGTCCGCTGGACCCATTCCAGGCTGGAAGTGGACTTTGAAAATACATCGAATATCCTTAGGAACTCTTCGGGCGTATGAGATGAAGTACATGCTTTGTATTACTTCAGTGATTGGCCCAGTCACGAGGTGGCTGACATTTGACCGCTTCCAAAAGAAGGTGACCTCGCGCATGGAGAATGTAGCGTAGTTGGGTGCTTAAATTCTACTGCGGTGAACTATTTATTTCATTTCAAGCCAAGCAAAGAACGAGAAAATCGGTAAAAGAATCAACAAGGCCCGGTTAATCTTCCTTTGTTGGTCGACATACTTGACTGTTGGAATGGGCGAAATCTCGATTGACTTTGCTGTTCTTTTTCTCCGAGTCAAAACCACACGTTCCTCCACCAATTCAAGCACACGTTGCCTTAATTCAGGTTGACGAGAGGTTTGTACGCCTCGGCCAACAATGAATTTGACTGAACAATGATTGGATAAAGGAAGTGCCGCATCAACAACCCCACGTAAATTTGTAAGGTCGTGCATATCGATCCGAATGGACATGCCATCGCTCTTCACATGACTGAGCACTCGCCATCGGCCTTGACCTTCGTTGAACGAAGCCAATGTTTCTCTTGCGTGGGAAAGTGGGCGCTTTCCAAGGTCGACAGGTTTTCTGCGCCGGGCCAAAAAAGGTCCCAAGCACACAGCTCCAAGCACTGGAGGGGTGCACATGAGTCCGCCTAAACGCTTGAGCTGCGTGGGGTCGGTCAGCACCGAGATCACCGCAAGACTGAATCCAAGATAAAGTCCCAAAAAGGCCCCTGCTTGAAGGCCTGTGACGAGGCCAACTGGCTCACCCTCCTCAAGCTCCATGGTTGTTGTTCTAAGGCGGATGCACATCAAGCCTCCCACTGTTTGGTACCAAACTATATCTATTGAATTCGTTTAGTAGGAACGTGGAGAAAAACGGGCTCGAACACCGCTTAAGGGAGCGGAAAATTGGCCTGTGGATTGCAGGAATATCTGGATTCTTTTTCTTTTCCTTCTTCGCTGCACCATTAATCCTCCCTGAGGGGACGGTCGTTGATATCAACGGCAGAGCAAATACGTTTGACTTTGCATCCAAAGACGGTTCGAATTCATACGGTAATTCTCCACAGGGGTCACTTCATGAGCATGCTGACGGAACACTTCACCAACACGATCACTTCAGTTGGAGTGAATTGGACCTTTACACCGGTTTTATCTATGCCTTTGCGGATCTGAATTGCCACCAAAATCATGAACGTTCATGGATGATCGGTGGCAATCAAATGCCAGTTTGCACGCGTGATGTTGGCATTTTCTTTGGTTTGATGATGGGGGGTGTTCTCTTCTCGAGGCGCTCGTATAATCGGTGGACAGTGCGAGATACTTGCCTCTCGTTGCTGCCAGATGAATGGTTGGTGGATGTCTATGTCAAAAACCGCAGAACACTGGCTTGGCTTGCTTGTGGTATCGTTTTGTGTATGCCATTGATCATTGATGGTTTTACCCAACTGTTGACCGGCTATGAATCGAATAATCTCACAAGGCCCCTGACAGGGGCTCCGTTTGGACTAGGTTTGGCCATTTTGATTGGAGCATCGATTGGCGCTCGTGCAGAAAAATTCGACCATGCCTCGGATGTCGTCCTTCCAGGCAATGCAAGGTTTCAATTGAAATCCGAAGAAGAGTAATCACGGTGGTGGGATTTGCCACCATGCCAGCAATTCCTCAAGTGAATTTGGGACGGGGCAATGCTCATGTCCACTGGAAAGCATGTGAAGTCGTTTCATGATGTCTTCAAGTCCTTTACGAACGGCTGGCGGAGGCGTCCTACCATCTTCGGGGGATGCAATTGCGGACAAGGCATGACTCCAGTTTGCCTTGGGATTGGCTCTTCGCCATGAGGCGAGTTGGGCACGTAGGGGCCACATGGCCAGTGCTAGGCGACCATAACCGAGCCGTTCATCTCGAAGTTTGAACACTTGGGCCTCAGCAAAAGGAACGTGAGATTGTTGTTTATGGATCCAACGTTCTTCTTCCAACCACTTGACGAGTCGTTGCGTGTGCCGTTGGGTTACCATCCTATGAGGTCCAAAAGCGCGGTGGAGTCGAGGGACTTCACTTGACCCGACAATCAGCGAGAGGGTGCCAAGAACAGACCAACATGATTGTGCATGTGGGGTGGCAGGGACATCGTATGCACGGGCACTTTCAACAGGCCACTTGTCTTCTGCCTCTTGCATCCATTGTGAGGGGGAACGGCCTGATAGCCAACCGATGTGAATCGCAGTTCTCTCTTGAGGGGCACCAGGGAGTCGCGTTTGTTTTTTGACATCCCGGACTAAGGTGCTCAACAGATGGCGATCAACTTCATCTGGATCAACATTGAGTGGTGTCGGCTTTCGGTTGAAGAAGGCACGAAGTTCGGTCCTCAATTTCTTCTTCAAATCATCCAATCCACCTTCATTGAGAATCGGGCCCACGACGCAGCACTTGTCAAAAGGCGCAGGTACTGTGATTTTTCCCGACAAAAGGTCGTTGAAACCTTGGCGAATTGTCGTTTGAATTTCGGGGGTTTCGAAATACTCTTGCTTCTCACTCGTCATTCGCAATGTGCCGGTTCGAATACGTTTTATCGCTTTGGCAGGGTCACAATCGATCCACAACACAAGGTCTGGGACCATCGCAGCAGCGTTCATTTTTGCGACCTGTTCAACCCCAAGATTGCCAACAACACCCTGGTAGATGAGTGATGAGTGGATGTTGCGGTCTGAAATGACAATATGGCCTTGCTGAAGCAAAGGCCGGATCCATGTGTGTGAATGGTCAAGTCGATCTGCGGCAAAAAGACCTGCTTCTTCCAACGGTGTCTTATCGCCTAATTTTACAGATGTAAGTGCCAACTTACCAAGTTCACTGTGTCTCCTTGGCTCGTGTGTGGCATGGATTTGAGGGAACGGAAATTCCGCTGCTAATTCAAGCAGTAAACGAGCAGCTTCACCCTTCCCAGAACCATCGCCGCCCTCGACGCTGATCAGGTACATTCACTCACCGCCTACATCGGAAAATTGATCACGACTCTTCATGAGTAACATCATGCCTGCAAGGATCAAAGCAGGTCCAAAGATAATCAGGCCCCTGCTAAACAGGGCAAGGCCAGCGAGGTACTGGGTTCGTCTGTATCGTTTTGCCCTTCGAGCCTCGACTGCTGATTGCACCCCAATCAAGCCAGTGAGCACGGTCAACACGCCAACTGCGGTAGATAATGCAACTGCGTTTTCTGTATTCCAACCGTCCCTTGAAACGATTTCATTTTCGACAACGGTACCGGTTCCTTCACGGAGCGTGATTGGCTTGATTTGTGCCCCATCGGGAATGAAGATCCGTTCGACGGTTGTATGACCATCGAGCGTGAATGTCAGTTGTAATTCTGTGACGTCGATCGATTTGAACCAAAAATAGCCATTGGAATCCGTCGTTGTTAAACCGATCACTTCGCCGGAGTCTACGTTCATCAACTCCACATTGACGTCCGCGACCGCACTCCCGTCTGGTTCGAGGACAATTCCAGAAACGTCGACAGATTCATCGTTCCCAATCACGCTAAATGCGTTGATGAGATCTGCAGGATTGCCTTGGAGAATCAATCCGCCAGACGCCATTCCAAGGATGCTACCGACAAGAATGAGGGATGCAGCAAGCGTTCGTAGTTGGGAGGCGTTGGCATTTTCCATCGATGCCATATGCTCGTTGAATTCTTCATTGGCTTGGGCAATGGCATCGTTCAAATCGGATTCATCGACCACAAGTTCTTCAGAAGCGTTTTGTTGACGTTCTAATTTAGCTTCTTTTGAAGCTTCGATTTGGGCTTGAACACGGGCTTTGAGGGCTTCTCGCCGCTCGTCAAAATCAGAGTCATCCGCCATCATCTCACCCCCGCTATGTTGAACTGGGTGCGTGCGCGGATAATACGCCTTTCCCTTCTTGTCCGCGCTTTATTGTTCCCGTCGTAAATTGACAGCATAGCCAAGCACCAGCATCAGGGTCATTGCCGCTCCAATACCGAGGAGTGCTACAACGGCCAACCCTGTGTATCGTTCGACCTCCAGTTCTTGTGAAGAAGAATCTGATTCTTCAGCCTCGGTTTCATCGATTTGGTCTTGGTTTTCTTCAATGGCCTGGAAATCAAAAATCCAGGCATTCGAGCGAAGTCCAAGTTCCACCAGTGAACCAACATCCTGCAAGGATTGAGCGCTGACTTTGTCAGGTGTATCTTCATGAGTATGCCAATGGCCTCCGAAGGGTTCAGCACCTTCGCCAAAGCGTATGTCGATCAAATCAATCGCCCTGATGCCTCTGTTGAGTGCTGGCACATGGTCATCGATGACACCAGTGCTGATGGTCATGTTGACAATGTCTCTGCCCAAGTTACCATTGCAATCGGTTTCGGTGTCCATGAGGCCAATGGCGGCAGCAAGCGGCGGGATTGTGGTCCACAAGGCGTTGTCGCCGGGGTAGACATGGGTGAGTTGTAGAAAAATATCGCCAACCATGTCCACGACGATGTAT
Organism: Candidatus Poseidoniaceae archaeon; assembly: GCA_013330285.1. Lineage (GTDB taxonomy): Archaea > Thermoplasmatota > Poseidoniia > Poseidoniales > Poseidoniaceae > MGIIa-L1 > MGIIa-L1 sp8160u. Next base: position 15,424 of record DUIP01000186.1, on the reverse strand, counting down.
GCCGTTGTCCGATTCACCTCAGATTCACTTTGGTTATCGACCCATGCTCTTGCGCCGTACAGGCTCCCAGTCGAAAAATTCTGATCTTCAGCATCAGTGAACAGCAGTTCAACATCGTATTCAAGATTCATAGATGGTATGATTCTTCCAAGTTCAAGCAGGACTGCAACACCGCTTGCCGCATCGTTTGCGCCAGGGATTGGTTCCATGGTCCGATTCTGATCAGGATCTCGTTCAGCAACATCACGTGAGTCATAATGGGCAACCAGTACAACTCTTGGTCGTGATGCATTGGCTTCACCAGGCGAGTACTTTGCGACCACGTTAGTGAACGTGATGTTGTCTTCAGTGTAGGTGTTATTTGCAACCTCTAAGTGACTTAATTCCGAATGGATCATCGTGCGAAGGTCGGCGCTGCCGTTGGATCCAGTTGTTCTTGGTCCCAAGTTTACTTGTTCCGTAATCGAGGCATTGGCAATCGTGCCGTTGAATTCCAACGAATCAACCTGCTCACAAGCATCGACAATTTGGTACGGTTCCTTGATGCTCTGGGCTTGGGTCGTACTCAGGCAAGCTGTAAGCATCAAAAATGCGAGAATAAGCGCCTCTATGGCATGATTCGGGGGGCGTAAACCACTCCGAGTTCGCGTGAGCATATGTGAAGCCTCATAGACCCAGTCTTAAATACCTCTTTTCAAGTCGTGCAGTTGTTAAGCAGTAATGCGAATACCTGAGGTGTCATCAATGTCGGAACCGCGCTCTACATCTGCCCTCTTTCTCGTCACTGTTCTCTGCGCAGCATTATTCGCGCCGCTTCTTGCTCCCGCAGCCTCTGCGTCGTCCGAAACCGAGGTCGTTGAGGTCTATGATGCAGGTGGAACCATTATTGGAGATATTGCGGATTTCGACCCCTCGCAAGGGCGAGAATACATCATGATCGAAGAAGAAGTCCCGGTGGTTTCAGCGTTTTCTTTCTTGAAAAACGCCTGGATTGAAGAGGGGCGGCCAGGGGCAGAAGAGATGGTCATTCAACCTCAAACCTCCGCTCGTGCGGCAGGGCGAGCCTGTAACCCTCACGTGGTGAACGACCAGCTCACCGTACCAACTTCAGGAGGCTCTATTGATGTGTATGTGGCAAAAACAACCAACACCGTTGCGTTCTTGGTCCAGAGTGGTAGAACGCTCTCATCCACCGTACTCAACAACCTCGCATCCTCTTGGGACAGCACAATTTACCCTACCATGACCACCTATTATGGAAAGGATTACTCCGATGGACGTGGCCTTGCACCGCCAGATGTCGACAATAACTGTCAAGTACAGATCGTCATCTATGACATCGATGGTGCCTTCAACATCGGAGGCTACTTCGCACCTTCTCTGGCGACTTCAAGAGAAGCCTTGTACGTTGATTACGCCGATATCACCCTCTCATGGGGCAAATCGATTTTAGCGCACGAAATGGAACATCTCTTGCACAATGCGCAGGATCCTTATGAAAATCTATGGATCGATGAAGGCAATGCGGATGTTGCGATTTACCTGTGCTTCGGGGCCGATTCAACCCTTGTGTCCCACCTGAATCAATGGACATCAGCCTCCGAACTCTCGGTGCGATGGTGGAATCAACGGTTTGCTGATTACGGCGCAGGATTCATTTTCACAATGTACCTTGCCGACCACCTTGGCGGCGGTCCAGCGGTTCGACAACTTGTTCAGGATTCTGCGACAGGCGGTTTGGGTGTCGAAAACCTTGCTTTGTCACCAGTCAGCGGACAGAGTGGGATGTTAGGCCGAACCATGGGCGAGATCTTTGCTAATTTCTCAATCGCAGCCGTCCTGGATTCAACACAGGGCATTTACGGATTTTCAAACCTTGATTTAACCCCGACCTGCTCTTCAAACTCGTTCTGTAGGGTCCAACCTGCCGATACCAATAGCGATTGGGCTGGACCTTGGTCCTCGACTGGACATACCGTAGAAGGATGGGGGATTCGTGCCTTCAAGTTCACACCCGGTAGCGCATCACCAGCCCCTCTCACCATGCGCTTGACTGCTGATGTGAGCCAATTCGATGGTGTTGTCGTCAGTCAATCCACTGCTGACGGGCTTTGGTCGGTGACCGACCTTAATTTCCAAAACAATGTGGCTACTGCTCTTGTTCCAGGGTTTGGGAACCTCACGAATGAGGTATGGGCCATCACATGGTATGCAAGTACGGTCGCTGATTGCGATTACACTTCGTGCGGCTCATCGTATCCTCAAGGCACCGTGGATATCGAAGCTGCACGCATCACAGCACCTGCAAGCCTCACTGTGACCGCAACGGACGCACAAATCGACCGTGATGGTGATGGCGCCCCCGATACTGCTCAAATTGACTACGAGGTCTTCTCGAACGCCTTCTTTGAAGACCTTGATGTGACCATGACTGTGCTTGACGCGTCAGGTGTTGAGGTTGATCGCCTCACCAAGAGGGTTGCAGCAGGCGGCGGTGTGGCCACAGAAGAATCGTTTTGGTTCACCGCACCTCTGAACGGACAATACACCTTCAAAATGGACATGGTGGACATGATTGGAACCACTGTTGACAGCATTACCACAGCGCCCCAAGTCCTCAACAACATGAAGCCAACGGCAAATGGGACCCTCGACCCGAACGCTACGCAGACGTGGGAAAATGTTCAGTTCACAGGCGATGGATTTGACGCATGGGGCTTGTCCTTGGACAACAACTCGTTGCCCTACCTCGATGCTCCAATCGCCTATGCTTGGGATTTCGGAGATAACAGCACCTCGGGTCTAAAATCACCTCTGCGATCTTACGAATCAGCTGGCGTCTACAACGTCACGCTGCGTGTCATGGATCAAGGCAACACGTGGTCGGAAACATCGGTCCTGCAAATCAATGTCAGTGACACAACCCCGCCATTGCCAATCATCACGGTGAACAATGTCGTCATTGAGAATGAAATTAACATCTTGACCAATCAATTGATTCTCTTCTCTGCTGCTCGAACCATCGACAATGTTCCAACGGATCGACTGGAGTACAGTTGGGACTGGGGCGATGGTACAATCGATTCGGGCATCGGCGTTTACGAATATGCCCACGAATGGGGCGATATTTCAGGTACTGTTGCGACCTACAACCTGACGCTTACAGTTTCAGATGGAATCAACACGGGCATCAAAGAAATCATTGTGAATGTCAATAACAGAATCCCGTTCCAAATTTTCACTGATAACCTTTCCACCTACACCTACACGGCCATTGTCATGCCGGATGTATTCACTGATGATGATGGTACTATTGTTGCCTACGAGTGGTCGTTCCCGGATGGAGTCAACCTCGATGGAGGTATTAGCGACCGAACGGACGAATTTATCTCCACAACCTCGAACAGCGCGAACCCAATGCCTGCTTGGAACTCTCCAGGGTTGAAATCCGTTGTACTGACTGTCACAGATGACGATGGTAGTTCCGTTACAACCACCCTGAGCGTCATGGTCCACAATCAGCTCCCCGTGAGTGATTTCATTGTCCGAACAACGGCGACAACAGGCTCTTCGACGGTTGATTTTAGAGTCGAAGATGGCCAGGTGGATACCCCCTACACTTTCGATGGCAGGGATTCATTTGATCCGGATGGCACCGTCGGAGATTCATCAGATTTGACATTCAACTGGACCTTTTCTGATGGGACCTTTGGGGATCGACCACAGGTTACTCACACCTTCACCGAACCGGGCATTCACAGTGTGACCCTTGTCGTCTTTGATGAGGCGGGCGAGGCAAGCACTCCACGAATCCTTACGATTGAGATGGCCAATCCACTACCAATTATCTCCGTTCGAATCTTGGATGCTTGGATCGATGGAGAATTAATCACAGATTCGACCACCTTCGAAGAAGGAACGATGCCGGACATGTGGTCGAGAACCTTCAACGAAGCAGGCGATACCTACGCTGCACCACACACACTGCTCTATTTTGACTCGGATGGCACCCGGGATGGTGACCGTATGTTCGAAGGCAAATACATTCCACTTGAGGCAGAATCTCCCGATTGGAACGGCCTTGTTCAGTACACGTGGGACTTTGGTGATGGATCGCCGATTAACTCGGAACCCTCGCCTTGGCACGCATTCACGCTTCCAGGTGAATACACCGTGACCCTCACTGTCCGTGATGCCTTTGGCACTGGCGATGTGAGTCGGGCATCATTCACTGTGTTGGTTGATCACCCTCCTGTGATTCATAACCTCTTGATACCTGATGAAATCTTCTCGGGGGATTCAAACTCATTGAGTGCAAACATCTCAGATTTGGAAGTTGATCTCGGCATTGCCCTCTACAGGGATACCAACGTCAACGATGGTTCAATTTCAGATCGGGATGAATCATTGAACCCAGACCTTGTTGTGCGATGGGACTTGGACATTGAGGTCGATGAAAATGAAAATGGCGACCCTGCGGACGATTGGGTTGACCCACTTTCTGGTTCGACCTCTCGAATATCAGCGACCTATGAAGACCCGGGCGTCTACACGCTCATGATTCAGGTCTGTGATGGCCTAGGCATGTGTGTTGAGATGACTCAAGACATCGAAGTAAGTACGCCACCAAATGCAGCTCCTTCCCTTTCGGATTTCAGTGTTGATGATTGGAAGAGTTGGCTTACAGAAGCGGGCTCAGACCTTGCTACCTTTGTCGCCCTCATTGCCGTGGCCCTTATCCTTGGATACCTCGTTATGCGTGAACCTTCGGATCTTGAAGATGAAGCAAAGCAGGCCGCAGAATCTTATGCAGATGTGGAACTCGTTGAGAACCAAGGTGGTTTACTCGGCATGGATCACCACACGCCACCGCCTGCACCAGGGATTTTATCAAAAGATGAGCGTCGAAGCGATGACAGTGGGTATGTTCGCCCACTTCGAAGGCGCGGTTGACCGCTACTACCTTGAACCTTCAAGTTCAGCGAACTTTGTAGGGAGGTCATGAGTATGCGAAATCACATGGCTTTGACATTGGTCCTCATCATGATGATGCCTGTTTTATCGGGTGCGTTTTCAACGCCAATCCTCACTCATGCCCAAGCTGCAGATGCTTGCCAAGGTGATACGCAAGCAATTGAATGGAATCAAACCATGCAACGCATGGCTCTCGTTCCACATTATTCTGGCAGTTATGACCCGTATTATGATGGAAGGTACTACGAAGACGATTACTATTACGAGGAGGATCAAAATGGGCCCTCCCAACAAAATGCCGCTCAATCCGGTCTTGGGCCCGAAGAGCCATGGATGTACCAACAAAACATGTGGAACTTACCAGTTCTTGAGCCACTTGAAACAAGCCACTACACAACGATGCTGATCGGCAACAACAGTGCTGGCGTACTGCGATTGAATCTTTCAGCAACCCACCGTACAACCATCTGTGTGACGCTACAAGATGCAGATGCAAACCCCGTCACAGGCGATGTCTACTTGCTGACAACAGCAGAATATGATTCCTACCGTTCCTCCTATGAATGTAGCCAGCGAGAAACCTGGTGGTGCTACGAAGGTGACTTGGAAGAGTCGTTGAGCGACATCCCTCCAGAATGGCGAAGTTGGAATCCACTTGGCTGGAAATCATACCGCGATTCACATGAATATGAGCGTGTAAGTTCGGTCAACTTTGCCTTGAACCTCGACAAAGCCGAGGTTTACACTCCAATATGGGGGGGTGCGGACTGGCAAGACTTCTACCTCATTGTTGATGCTTGGGACAATATCCATGACTATGATTCAGATGCGCCAGATGTAACGATTGCTGCTGATGTCACTATTGTCACGACAAGCCGTTCATTGATCCTGCCTCCTTACACCGTTGCTCTTACCTTCATGGTTGTTTTACTTGGTGCTTTAGCAGCTCCTTTCATCCTTAATGCAAGGTACATGAAAGCAGGGCTCTCGCCCAAAGATGCCTCGGAGGGGCTTGTCCCTTCACTTGAACGGCCAGCAGATTTGCCTCAATTTGGCCAAGAGGTCCCCTCGCCGACAATGCCTGTGGCCCCAATGCCACAAACGATTGGTCAACCAAATTCACCCTTGCCCGATCAATTACCAGGAGTTGCTGTGCCACCTCAGGCAGGTCAGTTGTTGACAACGCCTCCGCCCGAGTCGATGAATGTGCCTTCAGGTGAAGAATTGGACCTTTGACGACAATCGGGGGCTGACAAGCCCTGCTCGCCTCTCAGACGCCCTTATGGCTCAGTATTCTAGCAAATTCCAGGCTTCCTTGAGGTCCCGTACGTTGACAAGCCCTTTATCGGAGAGTCGGAATTCGTTGCGCATCGTTGCATAAACCATGGCTTGGTTGAGGACTGGAGCGTGCAAACGAGCCCAATCGCCACCGTTGCCAAGGGCCATTGCAGCGTAGGCTACTTTTTCTGAGGCCAATGCGTGAGTGGCTTCAACAATCTGAAGCGCATCTTGGTGATCGTTGACTGTGCCGCAGAATTTGACCATGTCGCCCATTTCAGCGTTCGATGTGATGATGTTTTGAATCTCTTCGGCGCTTGGTGTGCTATCGGTGTCGTGCATCGATGCGACGATCTTGCAGGATGCTTTCTTTGCTTCTTCTACGAGGGCTGTGCGGTCTTTTTCCTTGATGGAGAGTTCGAGATCAACCCAGGTCGCTCCCGAAGCGATGCCTTGCTTGAGCACGTCAATACGTTGTGCTTCGTCACCTGAAAAGTATCCACCTTCTCGAACGGGTCGGGCAGTGAAAATGACAGGAAGGGCAATGCCTTCTTTTAGAGCAGTAATCGATGCATCAACATCGATATCGGTGAAGTCTCGAACAGGCCACTCATTGGCGGGAGGCATGGTTTTTGTCACTTCACCTTCTTCGTTTTCTGTGACGGTTGGCTCAGGTCGACTCAGGTACAATCGGTCGAATCGAACTTCGATCAAATCAGCGCCTGCAATTCCTGCACGGGCCGCTTCATCGAGCATTTCTTTCACAGTTGTTCCTTCGAGGGACACACAAACCAACGGGTCAGCCATGCCTTTCGGACTTGGGCCCGCTTCTTAACGCTCTCGCATGGGCTGTTCGCTGAGATTGGTTGAAATTCATGTCTTTTTGACGCCGAGATTGGGGTTGGAATTGATGGTTTTGAATGTCTTAATTTAGGGGTTTTTTACGGGTCTAAGAAGGGGATATTGCACTACCTTTATACCCCCTCGTCACAGGGTAATATTGTAGGGGAGTGCGAGGTATAGAAAGTTGAGTACTGCGCCGCAAATTGTGTTGAAATTTTCATCAGATTCTGCCGCAAATCCAATCATCAAAATATACTGCATCCGACCCATCTTGAGGAATTAAAAATGAGCGACGAATATGGTGCTTCGAGCATTCAAGTTTTGGAAGGGTTAGAGGCGGTTCGAAAACGCCCTGGAATGTACCTCGGAGATCCTCACGATGGAACAGCTCTTCACCATTGCATTTGGGAAGTGGTCGATAACTCAGTTGACGAACATCTTGCAGGCCATACCGCCCAAATTGACATCACTCTCAATCCAGATCATTCGGTCAGCGTCAGGGACTACGGGCGGGGTATACCTGTTGGTATTCACGAAGAATATGGGATCTCTGCCGCAGAGGTCATTATGACTAAACTCCATGCTGGAGGAAAATTTGACAACAGTTCCTACAAGGTGTCAGGTGGTCTTCACGGCGTCGGTGTATCGGCAGTCAATGCCGTCTCAGAGTGGATGGATGTCACCATCCACCGTGATGGCGTTATCTATTTCCAGCGATATGAAGCGGGCGTCCCTGTTGCGCCTCTGGCGGAAATCGGCACATGCGAGGATACAGGCACGATTATTTCGTTCAAGCCGGATTTGACGATTTTCACAGAAGTTATCGAATTCGAATTTGAACAGATCAATACTCGGGTAAGGGAGACAGCCTTCCTTAACGCTGGACTCAAAATCGTCATCAGTGACCAACGTGGTGAAGAACCGCATGATGTTGACCATCACTATGAAGGCGGCCTCAGTGAATTTGTCCAACAACTGAATGAACGCCGAGAGGTCATGCATGAGAATGTCATCACCATTGCGGGCTCAAAAGACATTGAAAAGGGTCCAGTTGAAGTCGAGCTTGCCCTTCAGTGGTCAGATGCGTTCAGTGAATCCATCATGTGCTACACCAACATCATCAGAAACAAAGACGGTGGGACTCACATGTCTGGTTTGAGAACAGCACTCACAAGTTGCGTGAACGGTTATGCTAAGAAGCGCAATCTGCTCAAGGGAGATGCACTCAGTGGTGAAGACGTCCGTGAAGGTCTTGCTGCAGTGGTGAGTGTAAAGCACCCTGATCCATCCTTTTCATCCCAAACAAAGGATAAACTGGTCAGCAGTGAAGTCACAGGTATCGTTCAAACCATTGTCTACGAGAAATTAGGCGAGTTCTTTGAAGAGAACCCCAATGTGGCAAAGCAAATTGTCGACAAAGCCCTCCTCGCCTCCAAAGCAAGAGAAGCCGCTAGAAAAGCCCGCGACCTTACCAGGAGAAAGGGCGTCCTTGAAGGTGGCGGATTGCCAGGAAAATTGGCAGATTGCCAATCCCGAGATCCAAGCGAATGTGAAGTCTATCTTGTTGAAGGTGACTCTGCAGGCGGTTCAGCAAAGACCGGCCGTGACAGAAGAATTCAGGCCATCCTTCCTCTGCGTGGTAAAATCCTCAACGTTGAGCGACAAAAGCATAACATTGCGAAGGTGTTCCAAAACAATGAGATTCAAACCATGATCCGGGCTTTTGGCGCAGGTGTTGGCAACAATCCTGACGATGAGGGTTCGTTCAATCCTGAAAAATTACGTTATTCGAAAATCATCCTGATGACTGACGCTGACGTTGACGGTGCGCACATCCGTACGTTGATGTTGACCTTCTTGTGGCGGTTCATGCGCCGTGCAATTACCGAAGGCCACGTTTACATCGCACAACCCCCACTCTATCAACTCAGCAAAGGACGAGTCAACAAGTATGCGTTTACTGATGAAGAACGGGATGCAATTATTGATGAATTGAAAGGCGACAATCCGAACGCCAAGATTGGCGTTCAACGCTACAAGGGTCTTGGTGAGATGAACCCAGAACAATTGTGGGCGACGACGATGGACCCCGAATCACGGACCATGCTCAAAGTCACGGTGAAGGAAGCTGAAGAAACAGATCGTATGTTTGAGATTCTCATGGGTGAGGATGTTCCTGACCGAAGGGCGTTCATTGAGCGCCACGCCAAGGAGGTGACCAACCTTGACATCTGATGACAACGAACCAACCCAAGACGACGAAACGATCGCCCCAGCGGGCAATGTTCTCAACCACTCACTCAACCATGAAATGAAGACTTCGTACATCAATTACGCCATGTCTGTCATCATTGGACGTGCTCTTCCTGACGCCCGAGATGGGCTCAAGCCAGTTCACCGCAGGGTGCTCTACGGTATGTTTGAAGGCGGTCACACTGCGGATAAAAAGTTCAGTAAGTCAGCTCGTTCAGTTGGTGAAGTTATGGGTAAGTACCACCCTCACGGTGATCAGTCAATTTACGACACCATGGTTCGTATGGCGCAAGAATTCTCGTTGCGATACCCTCTTGTCGACGGACAAGGTAACTTTGGTTCGATTGATGGCGACCCACCTGCTGCCATGCGATACACGGAATCTCGACTCGATCGAATCGCAAAGCACATGCTTGAAGACATTGAAAAGAAAACTGTTGACTTCCAACCAAACTTCGATGATTCTGAGCAAGAGCCAAGCGTTCTTCCTGCGCGGTTACCAAACCTTCTGCTCAATGGAAGCGATGGTATTGCGGTCGGCATGGCCACACGAATCCCACCGCATAACCTGACTGAGGTTGCAGGGGCGATTCATCTGCATGTGAGTCGAATCCTCGAACAAGGTGAAGGTGATCTTTCGATGCCGAACATCTCTATTGGCGAATACATGGAACACATCAAAGGTCCAGATTTCCCAACAGGTGCAACAATCCACGGCATTGATGGTATTATCGATATGTACACTCATGGCAAGGGGCGCTTCCACGTCCGTTCTCGTTGCGATGTCTTTGATGACAGCAATGGAAAGCGGATTATCATCACTGAAATCCCCTATCAAGTGAAGAAAGCAGACATGCTTGTTCACATTGCAGACCTTGTGAACAAGGGCACTGTGGTTGGTATTCGAGACATTCGAGATGAATCGTCTAAGGAAGGAATTCGCGTGGTCATTGAAGTCAAAAACAATGCTGATCCACACGCCGTCCTCAATCAGTTGTTCAAGTCGAGCCGACTTCAAGAGTCCTACTCTGCAAATATGATGGGTATTCTTGACGGCCGACCAGTGCTGCTCACGCTTCCAGTCATGCTCGATACCTACGTCAAACATCGTGAAGGAATCGTAGAACGTCGAGCCAAATTCGATTTGCAAAAAGCGCAAGCACGAGCCCATATTCTCGAGGGCTTGGTCAAGGCGCAAGACCGCATTGACGATGTGATCGCTGTTGGTAAAGCAAGTTCGAGCCGAGAACAATTCGAAGCTGTTCTCAATGGGGTGGAAACAATGTCTGGCATCGATCCGTTCTCGTTTACTGAAGCACAAGCAAAGGCCATTGCAGAACGCCGTCTCTACCAATTGAGCCGACTCGATGTCGAAAAGGTTCAGAATGAATACGAAGAGCTCCAAATCAAGATTACAGATTTAGAAGACATTATCGGTTCTCGTTCCCGTAGACTGAGTATTTTGTTGAGTGAGTTGGATGAGATGGTTGAGCGCCACGGCGACGAACGACGTTCGTACATCGACCCGATGCCTCTTTCCATGGACCGTGAAGACCTCATCGAAGAGCGTGCGATTGTGATTTCACTTTCTGAAGATAATTACATTCGTCACATGCCAGTCGAATCATTCCGTGTTCAAAATCGAGGCGGAAAGGGCCTCAAAGGTGTAACAACAAAGGACGAAGATTTCCCGAAATCCATTCTTACATGCTTTAGCAAAGATCGATTGCTGATCTTTACCGACCAAGGGCGAGTCTATGGATTGAAGGCTTGGGAAACTCCAATGGGAAGTCGATTGAGCCGAGGTACACATATCCGGAACGTCATTGAACGAATTCGAGATGATGAACGGGTCGTGACCATCCTGCCAATTTCGAAGGAACTTCAAGAAAATCCCGAGGGGCATTACCTCATCTTCGCAACGCATGAAGGTATTGTCAAGCGTTCGAAATTAGCGGATTATACGCGGATTAACCGAAATGGAAAATATGCTTTGAACTTCAAGTCTGAGACCGACACATTGGTGGCTGTCCGTGAAGCTACAGATGATGACCATGTGGTCCTTGTCTCGAAGAACGGCCGAGCATGTCGCTTCAAACCAAGCGAGACCAAGACAAGTTCTGATGGCACGGTGAGCATCACAGTCAAGGTTCAGGGCAGAGTCACAGCCGGTGTGCGTGGTATGTCGCTCAAAGACGGTGACCGAGTCGTTGGAATGATTGCAACCTCAAATGAAGAAACATCTGTTTTGACCCTCTCAAAGTATGGTATGGCGAAGCGCAGTCGTCTTGGCGATGGTGATATGCACGATCTTTTGGATGAAAACGGGGAAACCATATTCGATGAAAAGACAGAGAAAATTAAGCAATACCGTGACGGTTATCGTAAGACAAGCCGTGGTGCTGGTGGTGTTCTTACCATGAAGTTGGATGAAGATCACGGTGATGAAATCGTTCGAGTTCACACCATTCCGGATGAGGACGATCAACTGTTCTTGCTGACGTCCAAAGGCATGATGATTCGTGTACGTGCAAATCAGACAAAGGCGACATCAGGAAAAGCAACCAAGGGCACCCGTGTCATGGAATTAAGGGATAAAGACAAAGGCGGGTTTATTGATGAAATCATCTTCTCTGCTCGACTACCATCGATCCTTGTTGAGGATGAGTTTGACGCCATGGACACCGATAACGACGGCGTTGTAACTCGTGAAGAATTCGAGGCTGCTAAGGCGGCAGAAGCCATCGATTTGGGCGAAGAAGAGTGATGATGGCGCAGCGACGCCTTCAAACATGACTTCGGTTTGTCATCGAATGCGCCGGCCATGATTTGGCGAGCGTGGTGATTGTCTATGGATGAACGTTCTTTGATTTACGATTGGAATAAAGTCGAGTATGATCTTGCGCGAAACCCTGCAAATCACCCTCATGGTGTTTGGTTTGATGATGAAACTCTCCGTGATGGATTGCAGAGCCCAAGCGCACGAAACCCCACCATTGAACAAAAGATTGAACTTTTGACCTTCATGGAAGACCTTGGCATGCAGAAGGTCGATCTCGGGCTACCTGGGGCAGGACCATTCCACTTGGAGCACATTGAAGCCATGGTCTCCCACATCATCGACAACGATTTCAACATTCGACCAGGTGCAGCGGTGCGTACACTGATGAACGACATTGAACCATTGGTTGATCTTCAACAGAAATACGGCGTGCCGATTCAAGCAAGTGCGTTCTTGGGTACAAGTCCGATTCGACAGTACACTGAAGGTTGGACCATGGAAAAGCTCCTCTCCACGATGGAGAAAGCAGTATCCTACGCTGTTGACAACGATGTTCCAGTCATGTTTGTTACCGAAGACACAACCCGTTCAAAACCTGAGGATGTCAAACAGATTTACTTGCGAGCCATGGAACTTGGTGCTCGAAGACTCTGCGTCTGTGACACCTGTGGTCACGTCACGCCAAACGGTGTGAAGCAACTGCTCCATTTCATCGACGAAGAGGTCATCAAAGATGGTGGATACAAGCGAAACGAAATCGAGGTCAACTGGCATGGTCATCAAGACCGAGGATTGGGTGTTGCCAACAATATCGCAGCCGTCGAAGCCGGTGCAGATGTGATTCATGGCACTGCTTTGGGTGTCGGGGAGCGTGCAGGGAATGCACCACTCGACCAAACCCTCGTCAACCTCAAACTCATGGGGGTCATCGATAATGACCTCACAAAGCTTGATGCCTATGTCAAGAAAGCTCACGAGTACATTGAGGTTCCACTGTCACGGAATTATCCAGTCTTTGGCGAGGATGCCTTCGAAACAGGAACAGGAGTTCACGCCTCAGCGGTCATCAAGGCCATGCGCAAGGGTGATGATTGGTTAGCAGATCGTGTCTACTCTGGTGTCCCAGCAGGCGACTTCGGCTTGAAACAAGTGATCCGAATCGGCCATATGGCAGGTCGCTCCAACATCATTTGGTGGTTGGAACAAAACGGTCACGAAGCAACTGACGAACTTGTTGCTCATCTGTTTGAAGTGGCCAAGAGCCAACGACGAAACATGACCGATGAAGAAGTCGAGTCTGCTGTCGCAGCCTTCCAATCGTGATTACGATTCATTCTCTTCTTCTTGCTCAGCAAAGGCGTCCTCTGATGCGTGATGCAAGGTGGGTTTAGAGCCAACCCATTCAGAATCAACCCCACCGCCGCTCCACTCGCCTTCGAGTGCAACTTCATCAATATCGGTTTCTTCGCGCCATACAGCATCATTTTGTGAACCGCAGACAAGGAACCTACCGTGCTGGTCAATCTGATCTTGAAGTAACTTGATGTGCTTCGATATTGGAAGGAAATGTCCAACTGGCATGCCAGCAGCGGTGAACGGGTTCGTGGCAGCACCGATCAGCAATCCATCTTCCGGAGCGACAATATCGACGGTGAGGCCAGGGTTTGCAGGGTCGGAAACTGTTGCAATGACTTCGCCCTCTCGCATCACAGAACCAGAACTCACGAACATGTCGAGAAGTCCACCTTCGCCAGACCGTAGCCAATGAGACCCACTCGCTAACATCCTGAAACGTGGACGGTTCGGGTTACCGGGGATCATGCGAAGAGATTTCAACACATTAACCACGCCTTGGATGGCGACATTGACCGATTCATGATCGAGTAAATTTGCCCCACCTCCCTCGTAGGTGATTGATGGAATGTCCTTGCTTACCGCCACTTTTCGTAGTGATCCGGATGGTGGCTTCGAATCAAGAATGATTTCAATTCCAAAGGTCTTCGCGAGGATGTTCGAACCAGCATGAGCCAAGTCTGCACGAACTTGTGGCATGTTTGACCTGCCTTTTCCAGCGCTGTGTAGATCAACGATAGCGTCGACGTCATTCAGCAAATACTTCCACAGTTGAGCAGCAACTCTTCGTGTCGTGGAACCCTTGAAATCTCCAGGAAATTGCCTATTCAAATCACGGCCATCGGGGAAGTATCGAGATTTCGACCGGTATCCTGGCAGATTAATGATTGGCACAATTCGTATTGTGCCTGCCATCTGCGCAGGATCGAGTGGTTTACCAATATCTGTGAATGCGTTTGAAAGTAAGTGTGTACAAGCGGATGGCCCTGTGAGTTCGTCACCGTGAACACCTCCAAGCACGGTGATGGTTGGACCGGGGCGAATGCCGTGCAGGATGGTGACTGGGATTGGCCAAGGATCGCCGAGGTCGGTTTCGAGAAGTGGCAGGGATATGGTTCGCATAGTGCCTGGCTTGATTGTCTTTCTATAGAATTTGACATTGCCCCAATCAGCACTTCGATCCCATTCTGGCCTGTCTTCCAATTTGTGCGCATTCATCGCTTCTTGAATAGCGATTCGTCTACGTTTAGGAAGTTCATGGGCAACTCGAACCTTCGTCTTTCGACGTGATTTCTTTGCTGCCATGCTTCTCTCACGACCGCACCCCCCATGAACACTGCGTTTGTTTCACTCGATAAGAGCAAAGAAAAGAAGTGCTTTGGCCCTCACCGTCAACCATGAGCCAACCCGGAGTGCAACAACAGTACGCTCCCTCATCCATCTGTTTTGGTTGTGGGCCTGCCAATGAGAAAGGCCTCAGAATTGATAGCCATCGCATTGAGAATGGCCTGCGTATGGAATACACCCCGGAGCCACATCACCAAGCATTTCCAGGCATGGTGAATGGAGGGATCATCGGAACATTGCTCGATTGCCATGGGAACTGGACAGCAGCGGTAGCTCTGATGGACCGTGATGGCGCAGATGAGCCACCCTGCACCGTGACTGCCTCTTACTCCGTTCAGCTCCGGAGGCCGACACCCAAAGACACAGCTTTGCATATCACAAGTCAAGTGATTTCTATCGAAGGAAGCAAGGTACAGGTCGAGTTGCTTCTGGAGGCAGATGGAAAAGTTTGCGCCACAGGCAAAGGGCTATTCGTTGCTGTGAAGGAAGGCCATCCCGCTTACCACCGATGGAGTTGAGCGGTTTGGTGCGGCCAAGCATTGAAGCGAAGGCCAACCTGAAAGAACTCAGAGATGCTGTTGTCGACATCATGCT
>DUIP01000057.1 GCA_013330285.1 Candidatus Poseidoniaceae archaeon | reverse complement strand
TTATCGAAAATAAAGACGCGTTCAGAACTTATGTTTCTCGCCGACACAAACGCCCAACCAATCGTACGGCTCGCCTCTGAATTGTTGTTGATCAAAACGCCTACATCTGAATAATCGTAGACTGAGAGAAAATCAAAACCTTGAGGCATGGCAATCGATGGCATCGGCGTTTGATTCCATATGTCTTGATCATCATTGATTGAAAAGCCCACAAAAGCATCTTCAAGACTCGCTTCGCGACGGTCTTGGCCTGCAATGGAATCGCTGGAGGAAGGGATGAGAAGGCCCCCTAATGATGCTGAAAGCATCAGAATGACGAACCCAAAAGCAGTGTGCTTTTTCCCCATCATTACCATTCGCTGTTGGGAGTATGGTTTAGCAATACCGCTCCAAGGTCAAATCAGAACGGAGACTGCGCGTCAATCGTTCCTTCCTTGGCGTTGTAAAATTCGCTAAAATTAACGGTTTTCATCCACGAATTGCGAACTTGATAAGTAAGGTGGCCTCTCTTGCTTGGCATGATGGCAGAACTTTACATGGCGCGAACATGCAAGTGGGGCGTGCTACGAGTTGTTGGTGGCGATGTCTGGAACCACAGCGGCGACGTCCTGATTACACCTGCCAATAACCGACTTTCCGGGCGAGAGGGGCTTGACGCTCAGATCCATGCCAAAGCAGGTCAAGAATTGACGGATGTCACACGCAATATTTGCCTCGATATGAGAAAAATCAACGCTCCACCCTGTGCGGTAACCAAGAACGTCGTGACTGAACCGTTTCAACTCGCTTCAAACTACAAGCACATCATCCATGCCGTTGGTCCAGATTGCCGACGACCAAACCAAGATGAAGCTCGCCGTGAACTTCTTCCTGAAACATACAGAAATCTTTTCGAAACCCTCGCTGAGATGGACGTGACCTCTGTCGTCTCCCCACCTCTCTCCATGGGTATTTTTGCCTACCCTCATCGTGAAGGAGCACGATTAACCCTCGAAATTATTCTTGGTTTACTCGATGGCGAGGAAGATCCTGGAATTTCCGAGTACACCATTGTTGTCAAGGAACGTAATTTCATCTCCAACATGCGTACCGTCTACAGGGAAACTGAAGATCAGCTTCCAGGAATCGACACAACAACTGCGTGAAGTGAAGACATGGTCGACCTTGCGGCGATGGTCAGCGCAACTCTTGCTGCAGACCGTAAACAATTCAATGCAGTTTTGATGATGGCAAGCAATGCCAGAAAGGTGCGTCTTGTTGCTGATGTGCTGCCAAAGGACATGCCATTGACCGTCCTTACCAGTCAAAACAGAGTCATCGAAAATCTCAACGAATCAGGAATTGAATGCACCCTCCTCGAGGAAAGCCTCACAGCTCAAGGCCTGAATGTTCTCAACCAAATGCATGATTTGGTGCTCCAAGCCATTGGAGAAGGGCGCTTGTCAAGGGGAGAACGGTTGCTTGTCGTGCTTGCCGAACCGATCGACGGCGTCATGGTCATTGACACAACCATGCTCAACACCAATCGTTTTGCAAATCTAGCTCAGGAGTTCAATATTGATTTGGAAGTCCTCACTCAATTGATGAAACTCGCAAGGCACTTGGGAGGTCGGGGTCGAGAGGGGCATGCTATTGGAGCCTTGTTCGCTGTTGGTGCCTTACCAGCACTGAGAAAACATTCGACAGCATTGGTCTTGAATCCATTCAAGGGGCATTCGGCCGAAAAAAGAACAATCCTCGATGAGGAAAATCATGAAACTTTGGCCGAATTTGCATGGCTTGACGGTGCAATTTTATTCAATCGAGAAGGGATTGCAAGCGATGCTGGGCGGTACATACAGGTCCCGCCAGGAGTATCTCCTAAGGCAGGCGAAGGGGGGCGGCATTTGGCTGCACGTGCCATTTCACAACTTGCTGAAGGCATTGCCATTTGTGTTTCTTCCTCAGGAACCATCACCATGTACGCAAAAGGCCGAGACCGCTACAAGGTGCGCCTTGGCTGATCATTCCTCTT
Source organism: Candidatus Poseidoniaceae archaeon (assembly GCA_013330285.1). Lineage (GTDB taxonomy): Archaea > Thermoplasmatota > Poseidoniia > Poseidoniales > Poseidoniaceae > MGIIa-L1 > MGIIa-L1 sp8160u. The sequence continues at coordinate 770 of DUIP01000057.1, read as the reverse complement.
CGGATGATTTGCGCTTCGAATCAAGACCTCGCTCGGCAGATTCAAGACGGTCCTTGGCCATGTCCAGTTCAGATTTTGCTTGTGTTAATCGCGCTTGGTTGAGGTTTCTTTCAATGCTCAATTTACTTCGATTGATGCTGCTAAGGCGTTGGCTTCTGTCCTTTGGTTTGAGGGCTTCACCTCGTTGTTCCATGAGCCATTCTTCCAACAATGCTTTGCCCCATTCAGGAGCACGAAGACGTGCTGAGAGTGTGATCTCTGAAGAGCGATGTCGGAAACGAACCCGCCCGTCGCTTGTTCGTTTTGCTTGAATTGAGCCAGGATTCCAGCGATCATGAGGGATATGGAGGTGTTCCTCACACGTCAAATCCCCGTCAACATCCATGGCAAAGTCTGCGATGAGGACGCCACGGCTTAATTTGATGAAGACCTGCAAGACATCATCGTGAGCCGCCCACTCAGAAACGTCCAATGGAGTCTGCCCCCAATTTGATTCGCACCATGATTCCAGCGCATGACGTTCGGACACCATGGTCAATGGTTCAATCCAACCATATTCAACTTTGTTCAATGGCCATCAAGCCAAATCGGTTAAGGTTGAAGGCAGAAGACATTCTCGGGTCAACATGGATGGGGCATGGGGGTCAATTCAGGCAGATTGGAGGCTGCTCCTTCTGCTTGTGCTTCTGTGGTACATCCTGTTGCGAACCTGGGAGCGCAATGGTACCCTCGACAAGTGGAATGCAAGCCGTGTCTTCGGATTCGTCCTC
>DUIP01000152.1 GCA_013330285.1 Candidatus Poseidoniaceae archaeon | reverse complement strand
AGGTCGCAACTTCTCTGCGCCCTTCCCCTTGTTGTGCAAACCACGTCCGCGCTTTCCAGCGGAGGTCTTGCCACGGTAAGCTCGTCCACGGTGGGCGTTGTTTCCATTCGCTCCACAGAACACACCAAGTTGCTTATCCTTGATGATCGCAGGGTGGTGAGTATCGATCATGATGACTTCGTAGAACTTGTGCTTGCCGTCTTGGCCAACCCAGTACGAGTTGAGAACTTCGAGGTTTGGGAAGTGGCGTGCAACACGCTCTTCAGCCATGCGCTGAGTGTTCTTGGCCATGGTGATTTTCTTGATACCGGCCTTGGATGGCTTGCGCTTCATGTGAATCTTACCCTTTCGCAATCCACCACGGCGGATTCGGGTTCTGATGAGGACGACACCTTGCTTTGCTTTGTAGCCAAGGGAGCGGGCCGCATCGAGGCGAGTTGGGCGTTCAATTCGGCAATTGACCGGTTCACGGCGCCATTGAGCCATTCGAGTCTGCCTGTACATGTGAGGCAGTGCATCGTTTGGGCGCTTCCAAGTTTGACGAACGTGTTGGTACAATCCTTGAGCCATGATGAACACCTACGCTTCTCAGCATCCAGCCGACAAAACTCCCCTTTATGAGTCTGTCCACGCGACCAAAGAGCCCAACACCTCGCCAAAACGCGTACTGCATCGACAATGAAGTTCAAGATTCGGGTTGAGGGGCGAGGCCTTCAGCAACGATGGCGCGCCAGCCACCCCAGAGCGAAAACGCATTGCTGTAGCCCATGTCCTTCAATGAAGCTGCAGCAATTGCGCTACGAAAGCCGCCGCCGCAATACAACACAAGGCGAGCGTTGTCGCTCAGTTCGTGCTTCTCAATGTCCCGTTCTAAGACACCTTTACCGATGTGGACAGACCCTTCCAAGTGCCCAGCTTCAAATTCATGGCGCTCCCTCACGTCGATGACCACCAAAGGCGACCCATCTTCGAGCATGGTCTTGAGTTCGATGGCGCTGCATTCGGGGATCCTCGTGCGGGCTTGCCCGACCATTTGGAGAAACTTTGGACTGTGTTTTTTCGCCATACCCCTCCCAGGTCGGATAGCCTCTTGAGGCCTACGGCCCACGGACACTCATGGCGGGACAGATCACTGGGGCCGAAGCTGTGCTTCAAGCCCTCAATGACAATGAGCCCATCACTATGGTTCTTGTCGATCGTGAAAAGGACACCACGCTCATTCGCACAATCTGTGAATCAAAGGGCATCCGGTTGGAAGAAGGATCAACCAACGATTTGTGGCGCATGTCGGCACAAGGTCATGTCGACGCTCTAGCTCTTGTTGGGCGACGTCCCGAGGGGTCGCTTGAAGAAGTGTTTGAACGAGGTGGAACCATTTGGTTCTTTGACGGGGTTACCTACTCGACCAATCTTGGATTTGCCATTCGAACTGCCGAAGTTGCCGGCGCGGATGCAGTGCTCCTTAATGTCGCCAAAACCCACGAGGAACGCAGAACGATTCGACGCTCAAGCATGCGCGCTGATCGATTTATTCCAGTGGTCTACACCACCACGGACGCCATTCTTGCTGCTTCAAAACAACACGGAACTCGGATCATCGCTGTAGAAGATGTGGGCACTCATGGCCCGTGGGACGAAGACCTGACAGGCGACGTGGTGCTTGTTGTCGGAGCGGAAAAGGAAGGCATCAGTCAACACGTGCTCGATGCTGCAGATGCCTGTGTGTTGTTGCCAATGGATGGCTTTGTTCCCTCGTACAACCTTCAAGTCGCTGTCAGCGTGGTCGCTGTTGAAGCCCTTCGCCAACGGCAACTAAAATCATCCAAATAGGCTTCCCAGGCCAGAAAATCCTTCCTTGTCATCTGAATCTGAGTTTGTTGATTCGAGGCTTGAAAGGATGAAGTCATTCACCTTTTTCTCTGTCGAATCTTTACAGTTGGCATTCAGATAACATTCAATCAATTCTCGCTCCTCAGCAGAGGTCGAAGCGGCAAGGTATCGCACTGAAAGGGCTTGCTTGATCAAGGGATGATCAATTTCGCACAACCGCCGAACAATCTCAGGGTGCCAATATGATTTCCTGTTTTCAAGGAGGTAGAGGCAATCGGGAAGTGCTTCTTCTCGAGCCATCAAAATGTATGTGTCGAGAAGTGGACCAAGCACACAATGGTGTTCAAATCGAATCAACCGTCGCAGAATATGCATGTACTCTTTTTGGGTCGACTCGAGGATGAGGCCAAGCATTTGAATGGCGCTTACTTTGCATTCCTTTTGTTTGCTGTTTGTGAGTTCAACCAGAAGAGGCATGTACGGCTTCATGTTGAAATCTCGACCGTAAAATAAAGCCTCCAAAGCCGTCATCACAAAGGCTTCATTCGGTGTTTGATACAGCGCTTTTTTGAGTTGGCGCAGTGAGGGTGCGCATTCAAGCTGACCCATGGCGGTCAGTGTGTTTTTGACCACGTTTTCATTCTTGTCAGAAAGCATGCCTTGCAGTTCTTTGAACGGGAAAAACATGTACAGTGTTGAGGGGTACATTTCAATCGGAACATCTTCCGAAGAAAGCAACATCAACAACGCAGCACACAGATCTAAATCGGGCACATTATGAGTGTAGCCTGAGCCCATCTCGATGCAAATTTCACTCGAGTTGACAAAGGCTGGAACATG
>DUIP01000038.1 GCA_013330285.1 Candidatus Poseidoniaceae archaeon | reverse complement strand
TGAGCCATATTACGCATGCCAAGGGCAAGTGTGATCACTAGAATAATTGGCAACCCTTCAGGGACAATGGCGACGAATATTGCAATGGCGATAATGAATTGCTCAATCGCCACATCCCTAAGATTGGCCGTAGGATCGCCAAGAGCGATGATGAGTTCAATAGATACCAAAAGCACCGCAACAATAAGTGCTATGAAACCAAGGAATTTACCGAGGGACTCAAGTTTGTGCTCGAGAGGTGTTTTGGGTGACTCTGAACCAACAATGTCACTTGCAATTCGGCCGAGTTCTGTGTTCATGCCAATGTTGACGACGATGCCAACTGCTCTGCCTGTAGCAATGCTTGTGCCCATGTAGGCCATGTTATTGCGGTCGGCAAGCAAGGCCTCCGTAGGCAGAGCCGCTGTGGTCTTTTTGATGCTATCAGATTCTCCTGTCAGCGAGGATTCATCGACTTTACACTGGTATGATTCGACGATCCTTACGTCTGCTGGTACATTGATTCCTTCTTCGAGTTTTACAATATCTCCAGGAACCAATAATGGTGTAGACACTTCCTGTTCTACACCATCCCGTACTACGATGCAACTTGATACGGCCATTTTCTTCAGAGCATCCATGGCTTGTTCTGCCTGACCTTCTTGCCAGAAACCAAATGTTGCATTTGCTGTTAACACCAGGAAAATGAAGATTGCATCCCCTGGGTGGTCTGGGTTGATGGCGAGCGCAATGAGTGCCGCACCGATCAAGAGATAATTGAGTGGATCGTTGTACTGAGAGAGAAACCGTAGCCAAGCTGGTGTTTTATCAGGCTCTTGTAACTTATTTTCTCCATACTTCTTTCGACGATTGAGAACTTCATTCTCAGTAAGGCCTTCAGATTGAGTTTCCAGTTTCAAATACGTTTCTTCAGGACTAATGTCATGCCATGCATCGCTCGTCAAAGAAACCACCCACGAGGGTAGGTACCCTCACCTATGGGTTCTATGGAGGCCTTATGATAATAATGGTGGAATGCCCTTGATTCTAGGGCGATGTGTTGAACAACCTGTTCTCTGTGGCAGGGCTGATGAGCGCGGAGCATCAGCCGTATATTCCGGCGTCAGAATCGCCACATGAACTCACGCTTCGCGTGATTATCGTTGGTATTTTACTCGGCATACTCATGACTGCAGCGAATGCCTATTTGGGCCTCTATGCAGGAATGACAGTTTCTGCAAGTATCCCTGCTGCCGTGATGTCGATGATCATCCTTCGTTCCCTATTCAAGGACGTAAGTATTCTCGAAAATAACGCTGTACAAACAATGGCAAGCGCAGGTGAGTCACTTGCTGCGGGCGTCATTTTTACAGTACCTGCAATGCTTGTAATCGGCTTATGGGATGACATCCAATGGTTTGACACCCTTGCTATTGCCACGCTTGGTGGGTTGTTAGGGACCATGTTTACAATTGCACTTCGAAGGTTGTTCATTGTTGAAGAAGCGCTTCCTTATCCCGAAGGTGTTGCATGTAGAGAAGTCCTTGTGGCAGGTGAGGAAGGTGGCGAGGGTGCGCTTGCCATTGTCTACGCTCTTGGCATTGGTGCGATTTACGGACTCATGGTCAAAGGTTTCCACGTGACTCACCACACTGTGGAGTCTGCAGTAGGCTTCCTTGGCACCAGGCTCTATGCTGGTATGGATCTCTCGATTGCTTTACTGTCGGTCGGCTACATCGTAGGTATTCGAATTGCCTCCTACATTTTCCTTGGAGGCGTTATTGGATTTGGTTTGCTTGTGCCAATGTATGGATTGATTCATGGTTGGCCAAACTCTGAGACTCTGGTTGATGGTTTCTATGACATATGGGCATCGCAGATCCGTTATGTTGGTGTAGGCGCCATGGTCGTTGGCGGCGTTTACACACTATGGTCGATGCGAAAAACCATCATCACTGGACTTTCAAAGGCGTTGATCAAAACTGAAGATGGTGACGATGAACAATTGCGAACAGAGATTGATTTGCCGCTCGACAAGGTGATCATGTTTTGCGGCGTTCTTGTGGCCTTCACGTTCCTCTTCTATTGGTGGTCAACAGGTTCCCTTGGATTGGCACTCGCTGGTGCGCTCTTCTTAGCGGTTGTTGCCTTCTTTTTCGCAGCGGTTGCAGGCTACATTGCTGGTGTAGTTGGATCTTCCAATTCACCAGTATCGGGCATGACCATCGCGACCTTGTTGTTCACGGTTGCACTCGTGTGGATTGTGGGTGATTTAATGCTCGGTCTTGGACGCGAAGAATTAATGCTCGCTACCTTGCTCATCGCTGCTGTTGTTGCATCATCAGCCGCCATTGCGGGCGACGTGATGCAAGATCTGAAAACTGGACATATGGTTGGTGCCACACCTTGGCGCCAACAAATTGCTGAACTTATTGGTGTGATTACAGGCGCCATTGTCATTGGTCCAACATTAGCCCTTCTTCACGACGCATTCCAAATTTCAAAGACTGCCTGTGCCAACACGAACCTCAACCTAGCAGTAGCTGATCAGTACGATTGTTCTAATGCACTCTTTGCGCCACAAGCAGAATTGATTGGGGCGATTATTCAAGGTGCGTTTGTTGGCAATTTAAACCTCCCAATGGTGACACTTGGAGCAATGATTGCCATTGTATTGATCTATCTCAAAATGCCAGTCATGTCCGTGGCGATTGGCATCTACCTTCCGCTCGGCCTTTCAGTGCCAATCATGCTCGGTGGAATCATCTCCTACTTTGCACTACGAACAGCACACTATCGTGTCGATGGTCGCTTAGATATTCATCCATCAAAGGAGGCAATGAGTGCAGCGAAAGAAGTCGAAAACCGGGGTGTCTTGATCGGTGCTGGATTCATTGCTGGTGAATCAATCCTTGGTGTTCTCATTGCTGTTTTGATTGTCTTGGACATTAACCTACCAGAAATCTTCGGTGTTGTCACACTGAACAACCTCCTCTCTCTTGTGTTCTTTGGATGGTTTGTGGCGGTATTTGTATGGCTTGCCACCAGAGCCTTGCCAAAGGGCAACAATTTGTTGTCAGACGCAGTGGTCGTCGCCATGGATGCGGTGAGGAAATTCAAGAATGCATTGCTTCCACAGTTCAAGAACTGAGATTTTTGTTCAACCATGAGATGCACAAGCATCAAAGGTCGTCCGTGAAGGCCATAGGCCAACAGGGGAGATTATGTCCACCAGCATCGCGGAAGTTGAAGAAATGGCACGAAAGTGCAGGGTCGAGATTGTAAAGATGGTTTATCGAGCCCAAGCTGGACATCCGGGCGGCTCTTTGTCTGAAATCGACCTCCTCGCAGCATTGTACTCAACACGGATGCGTGTACGTCCTGATGAACCAAAATGGTCTGACCGTGATCGATTCATTCTCTCCAAAGGTCACGCCTCGCCGGGCATGTATGCGGTCCTTGCCGAAATGGGCTTCATCAGTCATGAGGATCTGAAATCCTATCGTGTCCTCGGCGGTGTTTGTCAAGGCCATGTCGACATGAAGTGGTGTCCTGGTGTTGATTTTTCAGCCGGCTCGCTCGGCATGGGGCTTTCATTCGGTATGGGTTGTGCTATGGCTGCACGGCTCGACCAAAGTTCACGACGTGCTTTTGTGATGATTGGTGATGGAGAAATGCAAGAAGGAAGCGTTTGGGAGGCAGCTATGGCTGCTGCGCACCATGAATTGGGCAACCTCAAGGTCATTCTTGACCGAAACCGAATTCAAAATGATGACTTTTGTGAAGAGCAAATGCGCATGTTCGATATCCCTGCAAAATGGCGTTCATTTGGATGGAATGTCAAAGAAATTGATGGACATAACATGACCGAAATCATGGAAGGTTTGGATTTCCTTGAGGCAGAAGAAAATTCGAACGGCCCTTCAATTTTGATCGCACACACCATCAAGGGTGGCGGAATCTCCTACATGGAGAACAATCCTGCCTTCCACGGTGCTGCTCCAAATGAGGAACAATTCAATCAAGCAATGATCGAACTCGGTGAGGTGAAAGCATGACCCGAATGGCTGCCACGCGTGATGGCTATGGCCAGGCATTGCTTGACTTAGCTGACAACCCAAAGGTCGTTGTTTTAGAAGCAGATCTAGGAAAATCCACCAAATCGCTTCACTTCAGGAAGGCACATCCGGAACGCACCGTTTCATGTGGCATTGGAGAACAGAACATGCTCCTCGTTGGTGCCGGAATGGCTGCTTCAGGCTACATCCCATTTGCAAGCACCTTTGCCATCTTTACTGAACGTGCTTTCGAACAAATGAGAAACGGAGTCGCTCGTCCAAACCTCGCCGTCCATCTTTGCGGCAGCCACGGTGGAACTCACACAGGCACTGATGGTTCATCTGCTCAGTCCATTGAAGATCTTGCGGTGTTCCGAACTTTGCCTAATGTGGTCGTGCTCCATCCTTGTGATGATGTCAGTACACGTGAACTTACCAAGCAACTCGCATCCACAACATCGCCATCCTACATGCGGACGGCTCGCAACAAGACGCCAGTCATGTACGACGATGCAGAGGACGGTACGATTGTGATTGGAAAGGGTATCGAACTCAAAGGTGGTACAGATGTGGCCATTATTGCGTGTGGCGTCATGGTCTCAGAATCAATCAAGGCAGCACAAGCA
>DUIP01000041.1:3201-6212 GCA_013330285.1 Candidatus Poseidoniaceae archaeon | reverse complement strand
CCTTGAAACGGAATGGCTGTTGCTATGATCGTAAGGGCCACCTCACGCACAGCAGTGTAGTGGTTCTCTTGTTCGATGCCTTGGAAAAGCATGAATGCTGTGTTTGTACCCAGCAGTGCCGCCATGATGGTCCAGCGCTTATCTTGGGAGGATGTTCTACTTTCAACATTGACCGAACCCTCGTCCATGGGGGTCGGATGTGAGGTTCATGGTTTCATGTTTGCCGTCGTTCCAAGACAGCAAGAGTGATTCTTCCACCTCGGCGAATTTTCCGATTATGCCGAGGCGACAAGCTTGATGATGATGCCAGTGACACCAGCGACAATCAAGAGGAGGAACATCATAGCCAGAGGGCCATATTGATTCTTGTCGGCAACCGCTGTACCAAAGAACCCATCACGGGAAATGGCCTCGGCGAATGAACCAGCTTCTTCAAATTCTGGCAATGAGCGTCGAGGAATTCGCTCGCCATCTCGGACTACCAAATCGTCTCCCATGTCTCTGCGTGAGGCCGGTAGGGCATGAAGGTTGCTCTACTGGACCTCATCGGAAGTATATTGCACGGTGGTCACGAGGATGATCCATGGCTCGCCTCACGTTCCCGTTTGAGAACGCTCGTGTTCACTTGGCCGTGGAGGGAAGCACCGGTGGTACGACCCTTGGATTGCACATGGCAGCTGATGCAATAAAACACGGAGGAAGGGTCCTCTGGGCATCACCTGAAATGCCTGATGGAGTGCGTTTTGGACAACTTTTTGAGCACCTTTCACTTGCCGACTCCTCAAAATTTCATGCCATGAATCTCGTCGGATCACTCAGCCAAGCCGTTGATGTTCTTGTTCAAACCTCGACCGCACTCCCGAGCGTTCGCCTCATTGTGTTGGATGATTGGTGTGCTCAATCAGGCCGTATTCCTTCAGATCGTATACAAGATGCCCAACATCTCGCTGAGCGATTGAGTGATGATATTGGTTTGGTCTTAATTTCCAAAGCAGGAATCAATGCTGGCGGAGAAGGTTCATCACTCAACGTGCGAGGGCATGATAAAATGAAATCAGCAGGTTTCGAGATATGGTCACTTGAACGTCCAACGGATGGTCCTCGTCGCAGCATTACAATCAATGGGGATGTCAAACCCTGTCGAATCGAAGACGAAGGATTTGTTGATGTTTAATCATCATCGGCTGGATCTTCTCCAAGCAGTTCCGCCATCTCTTCAAGAGCATCTTCGTCAGGCTCATCAAATTGAGAGGGGTCCTTTGCACCACCTTCGAGTGCGTCTTCGCCAGCAATTTTTGGTGCACTGGCTTCCAGCATGTTGGCCCGGTTTTCCCCCGCTCTACGTGCGATGAACCAGGCCATCCCAACAAAAAGAAGAATCAGAACAGCATAAGCAATGGTTCGGGTGGTTTGTTCGTCGGCCATGCTTCTATCATCAAGAAGCGGCATTTAGCCGTTGCCCGAAAATTTAGCATGAGTGATGCAAATCCCACTCAAGTGGTCGTGCAAGGTGACGTCGTGCATCAATCGGCGGCTGTACCCACACATTGAGCGCCACCTCACGTTCTATTTCGCTCCATGGCTTGGACTGCTTTGCCTTACATTCAGGGCATCGTACGCCTTGATTGGTCCCCATTGCCTTCATGGTTCGATTGCATGCTGTACACGTTGGCCGTACCTTCAACGGTGCAGCGTAGCTGATTCGCATCTTCTCAATGTGGACGACACCAGGACTGGCTTCCAATCCATACACATCGATCTGGTCGCCGGGCTGAAGTGATTGCGCCATCAATTTGACATCTCCACTTTCTGCGAATGCCATCCAATCGCCGGCTTCTGTTTCAATTTTTGTCGTACCTCGTCGAAGAACTTCAATGCCTTTGACAGTGCTTGAGAGAATTGAATCGAGATGATCATCGCTGGCTTGATTGGTTTGAAACACACGCATGCTAATGATTGGTTCTGTTGCCTTGGCTTCAAGCAGCAATGCAGCGGCCATCTCTGCGGCTTCCTGTGAAGTCCCCCGCACTCCAAACAATACAGGGCATGTGCCCCGCGGTGAGATCAAACTTCGTTGAGAGGTTGGGTCACGAGTCATGAATGTCTTTTCGAGTCCACTTACGTGTTCGATGGCCATGGTGCAGACGTTCCGTTCCACACCGCTCCACCGTTCTTCTTTTCGCCAAGCAATCGCTTCCCAAGTCGTCAGATGCTTCGGCCAAACAACGGCGGCAATGGCTCCAATGCACCCTTTTCCACCCCATTTCAGGGTAGGGGTTGGGGCCTCGTCAATGGTCACCCGTTCTCGCACTGCTCGTGAATAATAATCTGAGGATGATGGCCGTTCACTAAACCATACCATTCCTGGATCGGTTGGTGCTTGCGCTCGCTGTTGATCGCTTTGTGATACTAAGCCGCGAAGTGGTGCAAGGTAATCATTCCAGTATGCTTCAAGAAATTCCATGAGGCGAGGCTCGTCTTCGGTAGATAATTCGACAGCAACTGCTGCATTACCTCTCGTCCTTTGCTCAGCAAAGGGCCAGAGGCGAACGAGGCTTGGATTGGAAGCAGTAATTCCCTCCGGGAGTGCATTCAGTAAGCGATGAAGTGTATAGGTTGTACAACCATCAGTGAGCGTATCCGTATCATCCAGTCCAAGCCATCCCATGTGTTCACCTCAGTGGATTGAAGGGGTCGCCTCTGTCCTTTTGATCAAGAATTCGCTCGGTAACACTTGCCAATCCAAGGGTCCAATTGACTTTGAAACAACGAACGCCTTGCGCCCACCCGGCGCCCATGTCGCTGTCTCGATCACCGATCATGGCATCGAGTGGGTGACTTGGTTGAATTTTTTCATTCCACCAATTGACTTTGGCACCACCATCGATTTCCATCACGAGTTGGGATTGCTTTGGGGCTTCACCTCGAAATAACCGCTCACCCAATCGAAGCATCCCAGGCATTGGTTTTCTGCAATGGCACCGATCACGGTGCCGATGAGGGCAAACAAG
>DUIP01000041.1:2672-2815 GCA_013330285.1 Candidatus Poseidoniaceae archaeon | reverse complement strand
GCATCGTGAATCTGGTGGATTCGATCAACGCCCCACAAGCCTCGCATGATTGGAGATTGATTGGTGACGATGCAAATTTTGTAGCCACCACGGCGTAATTGTCCAATGGATTCTGCGACGTTCGGCAACAGGACGAGTTCAGA
>DUIP01000041.1:0-2275 GCA_013330285.1 Candidatus Poseidoniaceae archaeon | reverse complement strand
GCAATACCTCCATGATCGGGTGCATTTGCGGGAAGTTCCCGAGGCGTCCATTGAACGATGACCCCCCGCATAGTCCTGCGTGTGCACTTCATTTGAAGGCGTTTTGTGTTTAGATGGGGTTGGTTGAAATGTTACGGCTATCTGGTTGAGCCATGCTGGTGTCGAACGAGGTGATTTCGGTCGTCGGTGCCGTCGGCCTCATCGCCTTGGCTCTTTCATGGCACAAAAGGAACGCCTCTCCAGTTCGTTTAGCCCAAATTGGTTGGCTGTGCGTTGGCCTTTATTTCTTCAACGATGCATCACTCTATTTGGCTCATGATGATTTGATTTTGACACTGTTCTCCGTCATGACGTTACCAATGGCTGTTGGTATGGCGGTCTGGGAGGCTCGTGCCGAAGACGAAAAAAGCAAGTCGTCACTCACCTGGGCTCGTGGTGCGGTTGCCTATGCAGGTGGTCCATACCTCCTCATCGCTCACGTTCCATGGCTCAGTGTCCTTGCAATCTGGTTTGTGGCCAGCCAAGCGGTGTTTTTCCTGCGCTTTTCCGGTGGTGACAACATCGTGATGGGGGAAACATGGGTCAATACAGCTGAAGGACAGGTCGCATGGTCAGAATTTGAAGGGAATCGATGGTTCATGGGATCTTCTGCCGAAGAATATGTCTTCCAAACAGAATTGCTCCTCGCCGACGGTACGCCAATTGGAATCAACTTCGTTTTGGCCTGTACTGCTTTACAATCGATGGTCATCTTCATCGGAGCGATTGCAGTTCTCGACATTGATTGGCGAAGGCGACTTCGTGTCTTGTTCCTCACTATTCCGCTCATCCACATCCTGAATCTTTTCCGAAATGCAGGCCTTATTTGGCTGCATACAACCTATGTCGAATGGACGCTTCTTGGGATGTCCGTGTTCGAATTTGGCCACAGCTATGTCGCCCGTTTTGTATCCCTGTTTGCCATGTTCATTATGGCCTTGATCATGTTTGATCTCTTACCAGAATTGCACCGCCATATCGTTCGGTTGCTGAGGCCATTAGGCTTGCTTCAACCAAAAAACCGTACGAACTAACGTTGATGCCAAGGCTCTGTTGGCGAGCTTCGAGTCCATGAAACTCCGCTACCAGCAGGGTATTCGATTGTTTCAGCACCTGTTGCATCGAGCATCCCCATCAATTGTTGTGGAGGAGCGGAAACATTTGATTCCGGCTTCGATTCAAGCAGGTCTGCAAAGTCGTCCATCGATGCCATTTCGGTAGCAGATGGTGGTTCTTGTGGTGCAAACGCCTGGTTGTTGGTAACCTCTGATGCCTCAGTCACATAGGATTCGTTGGGTGCGGTGTAGGCCTCTTGAATCGAAGAATCATCATCGAGTCCGAGCATTTGAGATGCAATGTCTTGTTGCTTGATTTCTTCCCATTCATTGGCTGATTTGCCATTTTGGCCACGGCTGGCGCCAACGAAGGCCAAAATCAACAATGCAAACACAATGGCACCAACTATACCTAGCGAGCCATAGATGAGATCATTGGAAACACTAGGGGCAAGATCTGAATTGTCACCAACTCCATCGCCATCGGTGTCTTCTGATTCCTTGGGGTCTTCAGGGAAGGCATCTTCGTCGTCTGGCACACCATCGCCATCACCATCGAAGGCATCGAATGTTGTTTCACAGATGATGCTTCCAATTTCCAGTTCTTCACCGTTCAAGAATCCGTCTTTATCTGTATCGAATGCTGATGTGTCGAATTTGTTTTTCAGGTCAAATGTAGCAAATTCCTTGACCGAAACTCCCTCGCCAAATGGAGATATTTGAGAAGCAATGATCAGCAATTCACTCTCACATGAACACAATTCTTGGAGCGCTTCTCTGAATTCGATTTCACCATCAGCGTTCATATCAACCGTGGCAAAGTCACTGGCATCAGTTTCGTCGTTCGAGATAAATTCACGCTCGTCAACAACGCCATCGCCATTGCGATCCACTTCCTCAAAGAGTGTTCTTGCTTCGTCTTCGCAAAACGTCTCAACCCCATTGTCTTCACCAGGATCGACCGGTTCGATTGGATCAAGAGGTGAATCTTCCCACATCGCGATGATGCTCACATCACTGATCTCTTCTTGGACTGTAAGTGTGATATCAAACCGTCCATTGGCTGGCAATTCGATGTAGAGTGTGTGCTCCGTGCCTTCGCCATCCGACTCGATTTCGACTTGTTCAGGTGTGAATTGATCCATCGGACGACCCTGTCTTCCCTCGGTCTTTCCATCCCC
>DUIP01000145.1:6921-7358 GCA_013330285.1 Candidatus Poseidoniaceae archaeon | reverse complement strand
GCAACGGGTATGGAAGACGTCATCGTTGGACGGCATTTTGAATCAATGAAGGATGGCGCAATCATCGCCAACACCGGACATTATGATTGCGAAATTAAAATCACCGACCTCGAAGAATTATCCACCTCAGTTCGGACCATCCGTCCTGACAATGAAGAATTCCTCATGCCGGATGGTCGCCGAGTGTTCCTCTTGGCCCGTGGGCGTTTGGTCAACCTGGCTGCTGCAGAAGGTCACCCTTCCGAAGTGATGGACATGTCCTTTGCCAACCAGTTCCTCTCCCTTTGTCGATTGGCAAAAGAGGGCGCTTCCATGAACAATGAAGTGTATGATATCACAACCGAACAAGATCAGGACCTCGCAACGACCAAACTCGAAACCCTTGGTTTCAGTATTGATGTGCTTACAGACGCTCAACTCGCCTACCTTGACGACTA
>DUIP01000145.1:0-6525 GCA_013330285.1 Candidatus Poseidoniaceae archaeon | reverse complement strand
GGTTGGTTCGTGCTTCAAGAGAAGCATTGAAATGACCGTCTTCTCGACAATCACGTGCAGGAGGGGATGATATCGCGCGCATCCACCCAATCAAATTCTTGCAACATCTCCCAGCAAGGATTCGTGTATTCTTTTCAACAAGAAAGTTAGAGCGTGCGAACAAAACAGCAGCGAATGAACCAAAACTGGAATTCGATCGTTCGCTCAAATTAGCAGTATTGTTGTTAACGTGGAAACGTCCTGAACTCCTCGATAAAGCGCTCGAAACCTTAGCGATTCAGACCTATGGTGATTTCACGCTGTTCATTTCGAACGCGAATGAAGAAATTACCGAAATCGTTGACAACAAGGTCGCTAAATATCAGGAAAAAATGGAGATTGAAGTCATCCATACCTCGAATGATCGCAAAGGCTTCAGACGCTTTGATCTCTCAAAGAAGCTCCATGCTGAAGGCTATGATGTCATGATGTTCATCGATGATGATGTCCGTTTTTCAGCACGCTATGTCGAGGTGGCCATGTCTCAATACGAGCCTAAGTCCTACAAATCCTGGTGGGCATGGCGATTAAATGGCAAACCCTACAAAAATCCAGAAGATCGAACTCGTGTCCAATCATTGAACGAACGCGTGGACTACTGTGGGACAGGAGTCAGCATCATGGACATCAGTATTTTTTCTCATGAGGCTTTGTTCGATCATCCAAAAGATGCACTCCACATCGAGGACTTGTGGTTGTCCTACTTTGCCGACCATGTGCTCGGATGGAAATTAGAATACCTCGACGTCCCCAATGTCATCCTTGGTGGAGGCGATGAAGTCGCGTTGTACTTGCAAATACAAGATCAACCGACCAATAAGGAGACGTTCGTCGAGGGCTTACGAGATCGTGGTTGGAAGGTTTGATCCTGTTCACGCCGATGATTTGCCTTCAAAAATCGCCATTGCGTCGGCGACTGAAGCCCCTTGGCAAATGATGGCATGGCACGCAGCAGTCATTCGAACAGCTTCTTCTGTTGTGCGTTGGTGAATGTTGCGCCCTGTTGCTGCACCCATGCAGTTGCCAACGCTCATTTGGTCATGCAGTCGTTGAAGGAAATCCAACGCCGGAAGCGAGCCGCCACCTGAGCAGATAATTCCAGTTCGACCAGCGGCTTGTGCAGCGATAGCAAGGGATTCAGGCTGCGTCATTCCTTCGAATGCAGTGGGGTAATTGACCTTTGCAAAATCTGCACCAATACAGGCAGCGACCCCAGCGGCGCCAGAAATCAACTGAGGGTCCTTTTCATCAGCAACGGCTTGCCCTCTTGGATACATCCAAACCACAGCAATCATGCCAAGCTCGTGGGCTTGACGGATGAATTGAGCAGCTTCAGAGAGCATTTCATGTTCAAATTCACTACCGATGTAGACCGTGTAGCCAATGCCCACGACATTGATGCCGTTGTGGGAGAGGGACATGACGTCGTCCATATCCCACATCGCTTGTGAGATTGGATCTCGTTGAGCGGTCTTGACCATGTGAGATTTTGAATTGAGCTTGACGAGGTATGGAAGGTCTGGATAGTCACGGGCGTATTGAGAGATGAGGCCCAATTGACCAGCAAGAACTCCGATTGTACCTGCATCGTGGCAACGTTGTCCAATTTCGAAGAGATGGCCTGGGTCGTTTGATGTCGATGGTATTTTGTCTCCACCGTCATAGAAATCATCGTTCAAGTGTTCGATTTTCTGATCGCATGCAAACAGATTCATCTTTCCTGTTCCTGCGGTTGCAGCATCCATGTTTGCGATGTATGTTTCGACTAAATCGTTAGGGACATCTGCTGGGACGTTGTACTTGGTCATCGGCTCACCTGTGTTCCGTGCCAAAGGTGGAGGGAACTTCAAGACTGCGGCCGGTTTTTTTGTAGTTCAGCATGCGCACATCAACGAGTGAGGGGTCACAAACTGCACCGAGCAGATCGTCTCAAAGCAAGAGGTGTCTTCACTGTCCAGTGAAGTTTGCAACACGCTTTTCCACATATGCGGCAATGCCTTCTTTGGCGTCGCTGCTGTTGAACAAAGCTGCTTGCAATTCCCGCTCGAGCGCCAAGTGGTACTCGAATGGAATTTCTGGACCGGTTTGGCAGGAACGCTTGATGTTTCCAACAGCCTTGACAGCCTTGTTTGGTAGGGTGAATTGACCACACCAGTCGAGAATGTCTCTTCGGAAGTCTTCAGGGGACCCTTCCCAAATGTGGTTGATGAGGTTGCAGCCGTGGGCGTCCTCAAAAGACATCAATTCGCCAGTGACCATCATTTCCAGCGCCTTTGCTTTGCCGATCAGTCGAGTCAGACGAGCGGTACCGCCGGTACCAGCGAGGACACCAAGGTTGATTTCAGGCAGACCGACTTTACCGGAGTTCTTTCGTGCGATACGAATGTCTGCTGCCATTGCAATTTCGAGCCCACCGCCGACGGCGTGGCCATTGATGGCACAAACAACGAGTTTCGAGGTTTGCTCAAGACGGGAAAGGGTTTCATTGGCGTGAAGGCAGAAGTTGTACTTGAAGCCGGGTGTGACGCTGTTCAACATTTGAATGGATGCGCCAGCCGAGAAGAACGACGCTCCATTACCGGTCAAGACGATGCATGTTACATCGTCATCGAAACGAGCCTTGACGATCGCAGTATCGATGTCTCGCATCATTTCGTGGGTGTAGGTGTTTGGTGAGCGGTCATTTGCGCCTTCGAGAGGAGCACCAGCAGAGTCTGAGGTGAGTTCAATCACTGCGATGCCGTTGTTTGTGACACCGTAGTTGACAAGTCGGTTAGGCATTGGTTCGAGGGTCAATCCGTGTAGGTCGTCCATGCGTCAAGCCACACGGACTCGTATTATGAAGAAATCGCATGCTCGGATTGCTCATCCTTGGAGGTTTCAGTGTCATTGGCGAACGAGGTTTCCCCACCCTTCCGGCGGGCAGCATCCCATTGGGCTCCCACAGCTTTGGCTGCTTCGGACTGTTCCCAGACATCTCTTTTGAGTGCCTTGCGGAATGGCATTCTTCGCACGCCTCGGCCCATGGCTTTGGCATCATTCTGGAGCATGAACGGGTTAACAATGCGATACAGGAGGCCTTTGTACCACGTTGGCCTGAATAATTTCCCGATCCAAATCAAACCATCGTCTCGTTTCCTCTGATCCTTCATCCATGCGTTACACATGCGCTTGAACGTTCGATCTCCGACCCTATTCATGAGCCAACGGTTGGCCACACTTGTGCGCACATACGGCATCAACTGCTGACGTACATCTGCTTCATAGTCGCCTTTTCCAAGCAGATCATTTGCTGCCAAAACGCCTGACCACACGGCCATTCTCATGCCAAAGCCCCACATGAAATCTTGAAGGCCACCTGATTCACCAACATAGTAGCGACCATCTTGCTTGTACCTCTTGTTGATTGTGAAGTCGCCTTTGCCTCCGACCCGTTTGATCGGTTTTCGATTGAGGTTTGGATAATGCGCTTCATACCAAGCAATTGTTTCGTTGAGGAACCGGTCGCTTTTCTTCTGCTTGCGCCAAAGGCAGGTACAGATGAGGCCAACACCATCGATGATAATCAGGTACGAATAGGACCCGGGGGCAAGTTTGTCGTTCAATTGAAACCCGATGTGATTGGGGTGATCGGTGTGAAATATCTCACCATAGGCCACTGCAGAAGTGCCCTTTGGGCCACAAGCAATGATGGTGCAATCCTCTTCCTTTACCCTTGATTTGTAATGAATTTGTGCGCCTGCGGCAAGAGCTTGTCGCTTGAAGCCTTGATCGATGGTGTGTTCAGAAGTGCCACGCTCAACGATTCTGTAGGCCACCTTTGATGTGGTCGCCTGGGTGATGACGTCATCGGGATGGATCAGGTCCACAACATCGAATTCGGTTGCTTTGAATTCCGAGGTATCAAAACCCCACGCTTTGAGTTGGTCGAAGAAATCTTCATCCATACTCCAATTTTCGAGCGCCTGAAAATCACCGTCAAATCGTGCACCAGAATCAGCGCGTATGTCATGGACATGCACCTCTTTTCCAGCACGTGCCAGAAGGGTCGCTGCAGCCAAACCTGAGAGTCCAGCGCCCATGATATGGATTGCCGCCTCCTCGCCCATGGGATACCCCATGGAGGCGTGGGGTTTGAATGATGCGTTCTCTTCGTGCAGCCATGGCGGCGCACATCATCATCGAAGAAGCGCTTGATGCGCTTGATGAAAATGCGCTCAAGGCCAAACTCCCGTTGAATGGATGTGGGGCAGTCGTCTCTTTTTTGGGAATCACAAGAGGGATGGAGGGTGATGCGGAAGTCCTTCGCTTGGAATTTGATGCATGGCAAGAACAACTCTCCTCCGTTCTTTACGGTCTGGCTGAACAAGCCATCGAAGTGCACAAGGTTCGCTGTGTTGCGATGGCACATAGGGTCGGTTCTGTAGGGCCCGAAGAGCCGATTGTTGCCATCCATGTGGGTAGCCCTCATCGCAAGGAAGCATTCAGAGCATGTGAATGGCTCATCGACGAACTCAAGAAGCAGGCGCCCCTGTGGAAAAAAGAAGTGACCAACAAAGGTGAGTCATGGAAGGCAGGCTTAGGCTGAGGGATACATCATGGAAAAAGAGATTGAAGGCATAGTGCACATTGGATCGAAACCGGTTGTCGAACGCCACGCATCAGCCACAGGCTTGCTTCATCTTCAAGCGGCCACGGTCTTGGCCATTCAAAATAAAGAAATCAAGAAGGGCGATGTGCTCGAAGCATCGACCATTGCAGCCATTCAGGCGGTGAAGGAAACGCCACGAATCATCCCTCACTGCCACCCAATTCCCTTGGAGGGATGCACTGTTTCATGGTCGTTTGAGGGCAACGCTTTGCGCTGCACTGTGAATGTAGCCGCTCATTACAAGACTGGCATCGAAATGGAGGCGCTCACCGGCGTAAGTGCAGGCCTATTGTGTGCGTTGGACATGGTGAAATCCTTGGAGAAAGATGAGAATGGGCAATACCCTAGCACTTCAATCACTGACATTGTTGTGGTTGAGAAATTCAAAGCAGAGGATTAAATCAACTGCAGCGTTGATGTTTCAAACTTCAGCGCTTCGACAATTTGAGGTTCGTTTGCATTCGTGTCCGACCGTTTCATTGATGGATGGGGCGCGCTCGTCTTGAGCCATGGGCGACGTCGGCGACCTTTACCATCACTTTCTCGAAGCTGTTGATCAAGCAGCAATTTCGAGCGCAGCATGGCGCGGTTTGGGTGAGAAAGACAAGGCCGATGAGGCGGCAGTCGAAGCCATGCGTCGTACCTTTGACACCGTTCCATTCGATGGCCGTGTGGCCATTGGAGAAGGTGAGCGGGATGAGGCGCCAATGCTCTACATTGGTGAAGAAATTGGCAACATGGTTGGCGTTGCAGGCGCCCCAATGATTGACATTGCAGTGGATCCACTTGAATGCACAAATAACTGCGCTGACAATTCACCAAACTCCATTGCAGTGCTCGCTGCAGCTCCCCGTGGTGCTCTCTTGCACGCCCCAGATTGTTACATGGACAAGATTGCTGGTGGACAAGAACTGGTTGGTGAAATCAGCCTTGATGGTGGTGTTGCTTACAACCTTGAACAAACAGCATCTGCTTTGGACAAATCGATCGAAGAAGTTCGAGTTGTCGCTCTTGACCGTGATCGACATGCCGACCTGTTCAAAGAAATTCGAGCGACTGGTGCACAGCTTGAACTGATGGGCGATGGTGATGTTTCTGGAGCCATATGGGCAGCTCGCCCCGATGGACCATTCGATTTACTCATGGGCATTGGTGCTGCTCCAGAAGGCGTCATTTCAGCTACGGCCATTCGTGGCCTTGGTGGTGTGTTCGAAGGACGCCTCGTGTTCCGTTCGGATGAAGAAGAAGCCCGAGCAGGCAACATGGTTGGTGATGATTTAACCCGACTTTGGCAAGCCAATGATTTGTGCCAAAGTGAGGATGCTATTTTCGCTGCTGCTGGTGTATGCGATGGTTATCTCCCCGGTGTCATTCTTGGAGAAAAGACGACGACGACATTCAGTGAAGTGATTGACGTGGCCAGTGGAACTGTTCGCAAAATCGAAACCACTCGAAGCCTTTGAGTCGTTTGAGTACCTTCAAGAGGTAGCCCCTCCAGAACATTCCATGGGCGTCCAACAGGTTCGCATTGAAGTTCGGTTGCCTGAGGGGCACTGGGCGGGCGATGTTACTCGAAGTCACCCATCTGCAGTGTTGAGAATTGAGGAACATATGCCGCTTCGAAAAGGCCGAGGAACCGCCAAAGCGGCGTGCAGTGAAGACATCGCTTCCACAGTGGGCCAACATCCAGGGATTGAGGAGGTTCGTTCTTTCGATCAACAACACTTCGCCGTGGACATCATCGCAGGAGGTGGCGGTTTTCTCAAGCCCTTGTTAACGGTCGGTGTGATTCCACATACGCCCTTTGAGGTAAGGGATGGTTGGGTTGACTGGAC
>DUIP01000021.1:1595-6467 GCA_013330285.1 Candidatus Poseidoniaceae archaeon | reverse complement strand
CAGAAGTTCAGAGTTTTGGTCCCCCCCTCGATTAAAAACAAGAGAATGGATGTTCATCCCCTTTGGTGGTGCCCCTCCAATTCGCCACAAAGGGTTCAGTGATCTGCAGAGTGTCCGGCAATTCTTATCCGAACGCGCAATGCATTCTTGTTTCTATTCCACAGCATATTGGGAGCGTCCATTCGAAATGAAGATGGCAGATAAGAATTGGTTAGGGGCCGATTTAATCTTTGATCTCGACGGTGATCACTTACCTGGAGTCACAGATCGAGACTTCCCCGGTATGTTGGAAGTCATTCACGAGCAAGCATGGTCCCTATGGAATGATTTTTTAGAACCTGAATTTGGCTTTCAAGAGAAGTTTCTACAAGTCACATTTTCGGGACACCGCGGCTTTCACCTCCACTATAGAGATCCTGCTCTTTTTCATTTGGATTCAGAAGCTCGTAGAGAGATGGTCTCCTACATTCGTGGCGAGGGTGTGGACGTCAAAGGTGGCCTAGCTCGCTACCACGATCTTTCAAGCGAAGGATGGACACGTCGCCTTCGAGATGGAATGGGGGGCATGATCACGAAATTACAGTCCATCGCTACCAAAGATGATGGCTACACGCGTGAATTAAAATCATTACACGAGGGACTCAAATCTCAATCCCAACGGGAAGGACGAAAATCGACCAAGGGGCAAGGTTCGATCGAACAGTTGGCATCAATAGTCAATCATCCGGATCGTGCGAGAAGGCTTAGAGAAGGAAATTTCGGCGTTTTGGAAAAACATCAATCTCTGTTCCTAGATTTGCTCAAAACCGATACTTCAGTCGTTCTTGGCTCTGCTGGGGAAACCGATGAAGTGGTCACGATCGATGTTCGAAGGCAAATACGTTGGCCGACCTCTCTTCACGGTAAATCTGGAATGAGGGTGAGTGAATTTCCACTTTCTCGACTCGATCCTGATGGCTCTAACCCATATTCGCCATTGAATGAAGCTCTCGCCTTGAGTACCCAAGACCTCCTCAGAGTGGAAATGATTGTCGATGATTCAATTTCTCAATTTGGCGACACAGTTTATGATAAGCAGACGGGGGATCAATTCGAAATTCATGAAGCAGGTGCTACATTTTTGGTGCTCAAAGGCTGGGCAAAAGTCGTCAGTTAGCGAAATGATATCGTGTTAAAATTCATCAAAATGACTTATCCAAATAAGGTAAGGTTCAAGACCGCGCTACCATCCACCGGTTTAGGGGTGAACCTGATGGGTCTGAGGAAAGGCAAGAAAAACAAGGCTCCAGAAGCACCAGCACCAGGCCTACCATTGCCGCCGTTGCCCGGTATGCCGCCACTTCCAGCCCCGCCTGGCGCCCCTGCACCAGATGCGCCACTCCCACTCCCCCCTGCGCCGGCGCCTGAAGCACCTATGCCGCTACCAGAAGCACCAACGCCACCTGCCGAACCATCACTTTGGGCGACTGCTGGACAGGAACAACCTGCTGGTACAAAGGAAGAAGACACATATGGCGATCTTTGGGCAAAGCGTTCTGAAAAACCACTTCCACAAATATATGGCCACATCGACAGAATCTCTTCTGCTGATGCAGGATCACTTCTTGACCGATATGCTGATCGATTTGGCCACTCCCTCGACCGGGACATCATCGTGTTGCGCAAAAAGGAACACGACGATAAGGTCTCCGAAGTGAGGGATGCGCCCGTTGTTGAACTGATCGAAGATGAGGAGGACGACCTTGCCACCCAACTTTTAGCGATTGAAAACGAATTGCGTTCCCTCCGACCAGAATATCAAGAAGCGAAGGCGTCTGGGGACGCCCACCTCCTTTCAGAACTTCGTCCTGTTCTTGAAAATCTAATGAAAGAACGAAAGAATCTACAAGCTTTGATTGCTGGAGACGAAGATGAAACACCAACAACAGCACAAGAAGTGACTGATGAGGAACAAGATGAAGACGATCTCTTCGTGTCCTTCGTCGCCATTGTTGATGATTTATTGGGCTCCAATCTTCCTGCAGACGTTGTCAATGCCTTCCTCGCAAGTGAAGAATTTGCAATCTATCAGGAAGTGGGGAGCGATCCAAGCAATGCCGATGATGAGCTTCGTGCAGCATTCTTTGGAATCGTCGATGGCCAACTCGGGAACATGGCCCCAGAAGATATTGATGCGTTTGTGAACTCCGCAGAATTTTCGACCTACAGCGCCGTGGGCGCACAATACCAATGAGCGTGATTAAATGGGACTACTAGACAAGGCAAGCGATGCAGGCAACAAAGGTGCTGAGGCGCCTAAGAAAGCAAAAGCAGTAGCAAAGGCGAAAGCACCGTTGGCTACGCCAGTAAAAGCGGCAAAGCCAGTAAAAGCAGCAAAGCCAGTAAAAGCGGCAAAGGCAGCAAAAGCGCCAAAACAGCGAAAGGAAAGGCGCCCCATGCTCAACACTGCTGGCCTCCCTGATGGGTATGAAATCGCATCGAAAAATTCTCGATTCCTCGCATGGTTGATGAACTTCATTTGGAACTTTGGTGTTCTCTTTGGCGCCCTCTTCCTCTCAATTATGGGTTCAACACCAACCATTCCTGCTGTAGCAGCCCTCATCATGATCATCATCAACGTGTTTGTCATCCCTATCATGACGGGACGTACGCTAGGAAATTTCATTTCAAGAACGCGCTACATCACAGCATCAGAATCCAAACCTAACCCAGTTCACGGTTTCTTCGTGAATTCAGTTGGCCTCATGGGGCTTGTTGGATTGGGTCTCGTTGTAGGTTTCATGGGCCAACTTACCAATGATACCGGCAAGGTTGTCCCACTCAATGTCACCTTCTTTGTTCTAGGTTTCATCTTCCTCGGTATTCGAATTGTGGATGGCCGATTCAAGAAGAACAGCGATCAGGACCAAGGACTCTACGACATGCTCTTTGGCGCTTATCTCGTCAAGTATGTTCCACAAGAAGGTGAAGAGATGTCCGGTATTGCCGCACGCCTCAACCGCATGGCTTCTTACGGTGACTCGTTCACACAACGACGTGAAAGTTCATCCCTCAAGAGAAAGGCAAAGAAAGAGGCTAAAGCCGCAGAGGAAGCAGAAGGCGACGCTGCTGCGACTGATGAGAAGGCGGAAGAACCGGAAAATAAGGAATCAAAATCGGATGAAAAGGCAGATGAAAAGAGCGAGTGAGCATCCCCCTCTTGTTTCATATGTTTGACCATCGTTTCTTTCTCCCAGCCGTATGGGTTTCGTGCGCCTTATCCTCAGCAATCTTAGGCTATTTGACACCACAGCCAATGCTGTTTGGTGTGGCCTTCGTCATTGCCAGTTTCAATGCCATCTTGGAATTCTTTGTTGGCGTCTCTTTTCTATTACCTGGGCGTAGGAAACCTAGTTTTCAACATGAGGATTGGCTGGAATCTACCTTTCAAACCCAAGAATGCACCATGAATGCAGTGTACAAGGTGCAGGAAGCTCCTTCTCCTTTACTTTTCATCGTCCATGGTTGGCGCAGTTCATCGCGGTCTATCGCAGACCGTTCCATTTGGTTTTCTGAACGCGGTTGGCATGTCATTATGGTGGAACTGCCAAACCACGGTTCATCTGGATCTTTGGGTCATTGGTCCGCCTTCCGTTCTCTAAAAGCAGTCGGAGCAGTTGGTCAACAATTGAACACCATCGTATCCAAGGACCTCATCACCTCGGTGACCTATTATGGACATAGTATGGGTGGATTCATTGGATTGCGCCTTGGCACAAATCAAAGCACTACAATTGGAGGCCATCAAATTGAACGAATGATTCTTGAGTCGCCAATGACAATGTATGAACCAATCTTGGATGAAATTGCTGTTGGCTTCCGCGTCCCGAAGATCATACGTCCAATGTACAGGCGACGACTGATTCAACGTTTTAATCGTTCAATTGGACAACCGGGGAGGTTCTCAAACATTGATGAGTTTAACATTCCTAAATGGGGTAAACCAATGGTGCCAATGCTGTGTGTCCAGGCAAACCCCGATGAGCGATTGGGCATGATTCATTACAATCGTTTGCTCGACATCTACTCCGACAAAGATGCTGAAGGGCTGTTAGACGCGTATTTATTGGATTCATTGAGTCATGCCGGTGCTCGTAAAAATGATGACCGCAATCAAAAAATTGCAGAGTGGCTGGAAGGGATGGATCATTCAGCTTCCTGAATTTCAGCTTGCTCCCGGGCTAATTCTCGCATATCATCGACTTCATCCAATTCATCTACGATTTCTTCTCCAAGGAGCGTCTCAAGGACGTCTTCCATGGTCACAAGTCCAGCAGTACCGCCAAACTCATCTCGAACGATTGCAAATTGCTGGCGTTGTTCAAGGAACATTTCCAAAGCCTTGTCGACGGTCGTATCCGTAGTCAAGAACATGACATCCTTTCGGAGTTCAGACATTTTAATTTCCCATTCGTCGCGACTTGCGGCCATCAAGAGTTCAGATCGAATGACAATACCTGAGATGTCATCAATCGAATCCTCATAGACCGGTATTCTTGATACTCGAATGATTTTGTGCTCTTCCAACACTTCTTTGATTGTCGAATTCAAACCAAATGCTTTCATCACCACTCGTGGCGTCATGATGTCAACAACGTGCATTTCACGTAATTTGAGCAAGTTGTGAATCACAGTTTCTTCATCCTTTTCGATGATCCCTTCTTCCTCGCCCAAATCTGCCAGAGCAGCCACATCGTCCCTTGTCACAAGCGCATGGTCACCCTTTGGAAGGATTGATTTCAACATTTGAATCGGTAGCACAAGGAAACTCAAAAGAATGGTAAGTTTGTGCAATAACCATCCTGTTGAGCGAGCAAGTGGCTTCCAGTATGC
>DUIP01000021.1:0-1200 GCA_013330285.1 Candidatus Poseidoniaceae archaeon | reverse complement strand
AAAACAATCGACGCAAGAGTAAGCGCGTCATCACCCCAAATTTTTGCTACTTCAGAACCAACCCCTGCCGCACCCATGGTGTGTGCAATCGTGTTGAGGGTGAGGATCGCTGTAAGGGGTTTAACAGCGTCATCGGATTTGAGGGAGGCCCATACCGCACCAGTTCCTTTGCCGTCCTTTTCCCACATTGCAATTTGCGTATGCGGGATGGACAGGACGACAGCTTCTAAAATTGAACACAAAAACGAGACACCTAAAGCAAGTGTGGCATAAAAAATAAGGAGGGTTAAATCTCCTTCGCCGGTGCTATCAATTGCGGTTCCAACCACTGCCATTGCAGAATATTCCATGGATTTTCGAGGGCTCCTGTCCGTTCGGTGTACCCCTACCCATGTGAATTGGGTTCTTCAAAATGACGCTTTATGAAAATGGATGAGAGGGGGTTGGCTCAAATCAAGATTTGTCCAATTTGCCATGTTAAGGCCATGCAACAATGATGAGTTTAAGGGGAAGTCGTGCGCCCAATGGATTGCTATGGCTGACGAGCATGTCTTGATTTGTGTCGCCTGGCCATATGCCAACGGCCCTTTGCACTTGGGGCATGTTGCAGGTTGCTATCTACCACCTGACATTCAAGCTCGATTTGAGCGTGCACTCGGTAACCGCGTTCTCATGGTCTCAGGATCTGATGAACATGGTACGCCCATCACGGTGACGGCTGAACAAAACAACATATCGCCTCAACAAGTCGTCGATCAATATCATGCAATGAACCAAAAAGCCCTTCTCGATTTGGGTTGCAGTTGGGAGCCTCAGATTGACCCAAGGGGCATTGAATACGGCGGTTCACTTTTCAACAGAACAAGTGACGAGCGTCACCAAAAGATGGTTCAAGACAATTTCTTAGCGCTCCACAAAGCAGGCCTTTTTGAAACGAAAACAATGAAACAGTACTATGAGCAAAACGAAGATGGTACCGGGCGGTTTCTTCCTGACCGATACGTGGAGGGAACGTGCCCTAGTTGTGGCGCTGATGGTGCCCGCGGCGATCAATGCGATACATGTGGTGCCACGTATGAAGCAGAAGAATTACTCAACCCGATTTCAAAAATGAACCCCAGTGCAGCGATAGAAATTCGCGACACCGAGCACCTGTTTTACAGACTGGATCTTTTCCAAGACGCACTCATGACTCATGCA
>DUIP01000059.1 GCA_013330285.1 Candidatus Poseidoniaceae archaeon | reverse complement strand
CTGAAAATTTCGCCTGGTGCCTGAAAATTTTCTATAGTTCAATTGATTTCAAAATGAATTTGCATTTTACGATATGGCGTTCTACGTCAAAAGCTTGGACGATCTGTAACGAAGAGGCGGTGTAAATTGTGTGTTTCTAGGTGTTGTCTCAACAAATTGCAAACCAATTAAAAATAACATTTTTCAATTGAAAAATTGTGATTATTGGGGGTTCACTCATGGCGTATAATTCGTTGATTTTTTCCATCTGAGGGATCCCATTTCACGATTGATTGATGTGGGTGGTCTGGGTGGCATGGCCATGGTTCAGCGACCGGTCATTCACTTACGGGGGCCGCCCACCTCGTTGATGGTCGGTTTGATTGAACGGTTATTGCGCACGTCATCAGACCTCATCATCGATGGCCCACTCCACGCCATGATCATGCAACATTACGCAAATGATTTGCAGTACGGAGAGGCATCAGTGTTCACCTCAAGCCAACGAGCATTGTCTGAAGGGCACCGCGTCGTTATGGTTGGCCTGGGGCCATTCAATACAGAGCAAGAGGATGGCGTTGGGTTCGATGTTGATGGTGTCGAATTGATTCTTGTCACCTCTGCCGAACAGGTCAATGAAGTGAGTTTTGATTGGGTTGATGCTCATGTCGCAGTTCACGATTTGATGCCAATGCATCGGGGCGGGTCATGGGTCCCCTCACTTCTTTGCCGATGGTACGATGCCCTTTCGAACGGCATGACGCCAACGATTGAACACGACGGCCAACACTGGTGGGTTGGCGAAATCGATGTCGCAGATGCTCTTGTTCGTTTGCTGATGAGTTCAACGCCCTTCCCCAAGGTCAGCAAGATGTCAGGTCGTCGATGTTGGAGCGACCAACAAACATTGGAGGAATTTGTTATGTTGTACAAGCGTACCGCTGCAGGTCAAAGTGGCTCATTTGGCGTCAGTGAACTCAGTGCAGCCCCATCACCGAACATCGAACTTCAACCGCTGATGGTTTCAGATCCTGTTCCAATGACCCTTGAAGAGAACAGAGCGCAGAGGCCGGACCTCTCCGCTATCCATGATGCCCTCCATGCTGCAGATGGGGATGGCTGGCGTCCTCTTGTTCCTGTGCGTACAGCGATGATGCACTGCCTTGCTCACTTGCTTGAACCTCAAGCTAAGGTTTGAACTCCACCCACAGGGAGTGGTGTTAGGCTTGTGACATTACCCACGAGGGTCGGGCCCTCAGTGAACGTCCCCATGATGCCTGTGTCGCCGCTTGGATTGTGTGAAAGGGAAAGCCATGGTCGCCCATAAGCGTCAATTTGCATGTCAATGAAATCCCCAAACCCGCCACAGCGTTCGTAGCCACAGGTTGGACTTGCATTGTCCAGTGGATCATCCGGAGCGTTCAGTTGAACCGTAGTGATCAGCGGATTTGCATTGAATGCGTCAGTGATGACCGAGATGTAGCCGTGCCACACTCCATCGCCCTCAGTTCCAATGTATCCAAAGGCCACCTTACCAGGGTCGCCAGCGATGACGACAGGGAACCCAGTCCCCTCAAGGTGACTTGGTCCAACCATGATGGCATCCGACCAGGTGTTTGCATCATCAAGAGAATAAGAGAAGTATGGCATGTTATCGATGCCCATCCACATAGCATACACGTTGCTTTGACTGTCCGTGTCAACCTGTGCTTCTTCTGCATTCCACGTATCTGCAGTTCCAGAGACTTCAGTTGGGAGCACGTGTTCAGTCCACGTCAATGCCCCATCCTCTGTTTTGTACATCGAATAACCAGATCCATCACAGCCCCTTTGGCCACGGTAGAAGTTTCCGTTATCAGCGCCGATGATGTGAGCAGAGAGCCCTCCACTTTGACAGTCGACGGGTGCACCCGGCAGTTCAGGGCCCCACGTGAGCCCACCGTCTTGGCTTTGCGAGCACAATGGTGCTGGATAGTTTCCATTGATGCAGAACACCCAGAGGGTTTCATGGAGGATGCCGCCATAGGGTGAGGAGGCAATGGTTTGGTGGTCTTGAACTGAATATGAGGTGGCGACGGATGGTCCAAACCATGAATCGCCCTCGTCATCACTCCACTCGACCGTCATGCCCAAGAGTGCATGCATATCGAACTTCATGATTCGATCGGTCCACGGATCAACATAGACATAGGGGTCATTGGAATTTGCAACTGGCAAGACGGGGCCGTAGACATTTTGACACGTGAAGTCGCTTAAACTGGTCATTTCGATCATGTTGCTGCATTGGACAATTGCAGTGGAGCCAGCTGGCCCATTGCCATAACTCGAGAAGTAGATGTTGTCGGTCGACGTGATGCCCATCGTCGGTTCAAAGGTTGAATACCCAGTCCCATAGTAGGTGCCTTGGCTGTAAAACGGGATGTTTTCCCCATTGAGGGCCGAGGTGTTGTTCATGGCGTTGATTCCGCCTGGGTAGTGGTACCACGTCGTCGGATTGAGCCCCTGTTCGAAGGCAAAGAAGCCACCATCTTCATCAGCAGTCTCTGTGATTTCATTGGCTCCAAAACATCCTGCAAGGGGTGCAGCACCCATCAGGATCGTCAAAAGTATTGCAATCTGTTTGTTCTTCATTGTTCATCACCTGGTTGGAAAAGATCGGAGCCGAGCAACGGCAACAAGACACTTGCATCCCCTTCAACACACACATTGGGTGCTTCAGGGCGCATCTTGCCCCAAGAGATTGCCTCGCGCAAGCGGGCCCCTGAAAGGCTACCATCGTGCTCGGGAGCGGTTGTAATGTAGACTGCAGCATCAAGGCCACCACGGTACTGATTCCACCAAATCACATGGTGCTTGGAGATGCCACCACCGATCATCAGTGCGTTTGAGACTTCAACATCCCATGTCATGTCGCTCATGACTTGTTCATCAGCGAGCGTATCAATGTGGAAATCTCGATGCTTTTGACGCAACATGAACAGTTGTGCTCCGATCGATCCGTCGGTGATTCCAGGAATGACGACGGGGATTTGGTGCTTGTACGCCCAGTAAATGAGGGAATCAGGAGTGCCAATTCGCTTGCCTAATTCCCACACGAGATGAATTGAGCCAAAGCCTAACCAAGCATCTGCTCCAGTTTTCCCGGTTTCCTTGAGGCGATCTTGATACATCTCTTCGAGGACCGGCGTCAGCACCTGTTCAATGATTTCACCGTAGGATGAATTGGGGACAATGACATTGCCCAGGCGCATCAAGGAATGTTCACCAAGTTCGATATCATCAAGTTCGAACGCCCCGTGATAGTAGTGTTTGTGTGCCCTCGCAATGTCGTGGTCAAGCATGCCGCAGGTGGTCGAAACGACGTTGAACATACGTTGCTTAAGCGCTTCAACAAAGAAACCCCTGGTTCCTGTGGCGCACAAGCAAGCAGGGAATGAAAGCCAGTTGCATACCTTCGCAGCGTCCCCCTCAACAGCGTCGAGTTCTGATTTCATATCCCGAAGGATGTCCCGTGCCATGGCCAGTTTTGTTGCGGTAAATCCGCCCGCAGTCGCCATTTGGTCAATCAATGACCGCGGCGAGGCAACGTCATGAAATGAATAGTCCACGACTGGGATATCGAATTCTTCAGGTTGAATCGCCATGGAACCTCCACACATGGCCTCCACATGAACCTGCCCACAGGAGATTGATGCACACCCTACGGGTGTGATTACAACTGTTCGAGTTCGAAAATACGATCTCTGAGCCTTGCAG
Source organism: Candidatus Poseidoniaceae archaeon (assembly GCA_013330285.1). Lineage (GTDB taxonomy): Archaea > Thermoplasmatota > Poseidoniia > Poseidoniales > Poseidoniaceae > MGIIa-L1 > MGIIa-L1 sp8160u. The sequence goes on along the minus strand of DUIP01000059.1, from coordinate 1,807 downwards.
CTTCTTCGAAATCAAGGTTCTTTGCAGCGACCTGCATGGCTGATTTGAGTTCCTTCAACATGTCTTGAATTTGCTCTGGTGAGAAGTTTTTGGCATCAGATGGTTCATCATAAGCCAATTGGATATTTGAATTTCCAATTGAATTATTTGATTTGACTCCACTGCTTCCATCTTGGCCTTTACCAGAGGCCCACGCACCTGCTCCAAGGTTGAGCCGCTGTGCCCAATCGCCCTCCTTGCGTCCGCCCTTTTTGGCGACAAGTCGTCGAGAACCATCTTTCGAACTTGAAGTTCCTGCAATCAAGTCATCGAGGTCGGAATTCATTTTGGGTAATGCCTTGACGATACCTTTCGGTGTGATGTTATTGGCCTCATTGTAAGCTTGCTGACGTTCACGTCGCTCGAGCGTCTGCGTGATTGCAGCCTTCATGGCTTGCGACATGCCATCGGCATACAAGATGACATGGCCGTTCAGGTTTCGAGCAGCACGGCCAATGGTTTGAAGGAGGCTGCGTTCGTTTCTCAAGAAGCCTTGACGATCGGCATCAAAGATGGCCACGAGGCTTACTTCAGGCAAGTCGAGTCCTTCCCTCAACAGGTTGATTCCGACAATCACATCGATGTGACCAATACGCAGAGCGTTGATGATTTCGGTTCGTTCAATGGTGTCAATTTCCGAGTGAAGATGATGCGCCTTTACGCCCATTCGGTTGAGGTATTCGGCCACCTCTTCAGCGAATTTGATGGTCAGCACCGTGACCAAAGTTCGCTCTCCTCGCTCGACTCGAGAATTGATTTCACTCAACAGGTCTGCCATTTGACCACTGGTTGGACGAACTTCGATTTCCGGGTCAAGCAGGCCCGTTGGACGGATTTCCATCTTTGCAATGCCATCGATATGCTGCACCATGTGGTACAGGCTCTCGCTCTCAGGATGTTTTTTCTCTAAATCCCGTGGGCCAGCCCCACCGCCTGACTGGGCATGAAGCAGTCCTTTGGGGAGTGGTTGGCCGGTCAATTCGCACAAATGCCGCAACTCCCGCTCACCTGGGGTCGCTGAAACATAGACCATTTGTGGAATCAAGCTTTGGAATTCTGGAATCTTGAGTGGTCGATTGTCCGCAGCAGTTGGTAAGCGGAAACCAAAATTGATCAGGCTTTCTTTTCGTGAACGGTCGCCGTAGTACATGCCACCCACTTGAGGCAGTGTGACGTGTGATTCATCCATGATGACGAGGAATTTCTTGGGATCACCATGGAATTGCTTGGCGCACGCTGCGAAGAAGTCCAACAAGCAATGAGGGCGTTCTCCTCGTTGCCGCCCATCGAAATGCAATGAATAATTCTCAATCGACTGGCAATGACCTATTTCTCGAATCATTTCCAAATCATACCTCGTTCGCTGTTCAATGCGATGACGTTCAAGTTCCTTTCCTTCACTCGCAAAGTGTGCGATTCGATCGTCCAACTCGTCCTCGATTGAGACCAGTGCAGCCTCAAGGCGTTCTGGACTGGTCATGTAGAACTCCTTGGGATGAATCCAAGCCTCATCCAATTCGTCGAGAACATCCCAACTCACAGGGTCGCACACCGACACCTTCGTGATGCCATTGAAATCGAACTGAATTCGCAAGGGGTCGTCACGACTTGGCATCCAGACATCGACGACTTCGCCTCGGACACGACAATCGCCACGAGCCAAATCTGTCGCGGTTCGTCTGTATTGAAGGGCGATCAGTTCATGGAGCAAGTCACTGGTTTCGATCTCTTGGCCGACATGGACTCGTACGTGATACTCGAGGAATGT
>DUIP01000132.1 GCA_013330285.1 Candidatus Poseidoniaceae archaeon | reverse complement strand
AACTTGGTCCTTGGTGGACAAACATTCGGTGGATTGTTCGGTGTAACGCTCGATACACCACGAGAAATAAGAACGGAGGTTGAAGCGCAATCGCGCCAATTGATGTTTGCGTTTGCAGGGTTTTCAGGTTACACTGTTCTTCTCTTGATTTTAGTATGCTACAAGGAATTCGGAGCGTTGATGCCTTTCACTGATGTCCTTGAAGCCGATCGTTTTGGCTTTGATGAACGAGCCAGACTCGAAGCGACGTGGATGTTTATTGCCTTGGGTCAAGCAGTGTTCCTGTTCACTTGGGCCCTCTCCATCATCCGATTCAAATCATTACGAACGCTCCGTTTCGATCTCAATCCTGATGAACGTCGAGAAGGCGCAGTCACCTTTGCCCAAGGGGATTGGATGCGAAATCTCGTCGAAGATGCAGCAATTGCAGAAGATCTTGATGCACTGATTCAATTCCAAAGACGTTCAATCGATGGAGACCCATCACTTGTTCGTCATGAGAAGGCCAGGGCGAGAATGTGGGAGATGGCGATTCGTGGACTTTGGCCTAATGCGATTGAAGAAGCAAAGAAGGTGCTTGCCCAATCTGGAGGAGATGATGATATCTGTCGAATGATTGTCGCCGTTGGGCACATGGCTTCGAGGCGTTTGGATGCTGCGCGTGAAGCCCTTCACGGATTACAACAGCCAGAAGGCTATGATGAGCCAGAATTGCTCGCCTTCGTTTGTGAATGGCTCGACCCGTGGCAAGGCAATGCCCAAGAGGACGATTTCTGGGACTGGGAAAATAATTCTTGCATCGACCATCTTCAAGTCCTTATGCGAATGCTCCGTGGTTGGCAACCATCACCGACCGACCAATCCATTCACACCGATCGACTGACACGGGTTGCTCAACTTTCGATGATCAGCTTGATGCGAGCACAACGGAAGCACGACGATGCCCTTGAACTTTCACTGCAACTTATCCGCGCAGAACCCCTCGGTGTTCGTCCTCGAATTGCAGCTGCACTCTGTTTAATCGACAAAGGTGATTGGCACAGTGCCCGCTCCATTTTATCGGAACTCAAGGTAAGTGATGGTCAAGATCCTCGTGTGCTCGCCCTTGCAGCAATTCTTGGTCAAACAGTCGATACTCAAGAAATGGAAGTGGCTTTAGCTGTCGGAGGAGGCAAAAAGGTACGTCAATGGATTAACGATGCACCAGTCAATCCTGTAGCAGGCCTCGTGGTCAAGGGAGGTATGGATGAAGCCATCAATGCCAATGTATTGATTGCTGCTCATGAAGCCACACGCAGAGGCATGCCTCCTAAGTTCAGTTTTGGTTGGCTCAGCTTGGTGTTCAATTTCTTCGTCCTCATTCCAACTTGGATTGTGCTTGCCATATTCGTTTACGGCCAGCAAGGGCAACTTTCAGGGCTTCTGGTTTTGGCCACTCTATTCCTTTTGCACATTGCTTCTCGACGCTTTGCCCGTCAGCAACGTCGAATGATTAGGCACAGAGATCAGAAAGCAATGGTCGCTTACGCCAAGCGCATGAAGCGATTCAAGGTGAAGCCCGAGCGGGGTAATATTCCGGTTGGTACTCACTTATTGTTGTCCGGTATGCTCGTGACAGTGAATGGTGTCGTTTTGGATCTTGGTCTTCCCGCATGGCTCACTGTTCGTTTACCCAAAGACACCGACAAAGCAGTGAAAGCCCGTCTCAAACGCCAATCGAAATCCATTCAGAAATCACGCCCTCCACGTCTCCAACCCCTTGGCGAGGGTTGGTGGCTTAAACGGCCTAAAGAAGAAGGTGCGGATATACCCGCTCTCGAACGTCTCATCGGCCAACCAGCATATCGAGGTCGGCAACAACAACGGGCCAAGAAGAGTTCTTCAACCGCTCCAAAACGTGCTGGTTCTTCTCGCCAAAATCCTCGTACGGTGACCGATGTCAATCTCGGTAATCGAGGCATTCCAACAAACACACGTGTTTCTGAACGAGTTCAATCTCGGCCACCATCAAGTAATGTTGTTGTGGGGAGCAAAAGGACCGGTCCAAATGTTCGTCCTGAACCCAGAGACACCGATGATTCCATTGATTTTAGCTGAGTGAAGGACTATGCCGGCTTGGCAATGGGTTCAAAGACCGGCCGATGAATCACTATCTCATGAGCAACACACGTGGTTCGTGGACCCCTGCTGAGTCGACCCTCTCAAAGGCCAATACAGTCATGCAAGCAGCCGCCGACAGTGGCGAACTCTATCGCCATGGCCTTGGCATGATCGCCTCTGAAAATATCGTATCCCCGATGGTGCAAAAAATTGTGGCCAGCGATCTTCATGGACGTTATGCAGAGGGATTACCTGGTAAGCGATATTACCAAGGTTGCGATGATTTTGATACGATTGAGAGCATTGGAATTGATCTTGCCCAATCCGTGTTCAATGCCCCGTTTGCAAATATACAATCCACTTCCGGTACCGTTTCTAACATAGCTGCCCTCAAAGCACTGGCCAAGCCAGGCGATGCAATTACGGCCGTTTCAACGGCGGATGGAGGTCACATTTCACACGCCCGAATGGGGGCAGTTGGGCTTCGTGATCTCAAT
>DUIP01000127.1:2888-4131 GCA_013330285.1 Candidatus Poseidoniaceae archaeon | reverse complement strand
GGGTCTTGGACTTCTGAAATCGATCGGTGTGTATGGTATTGCTGCATTGAGAGGTTGCTCTCGACATCATCGAGGGCGTGCTCGACATCAACGCAATTCGAACACCATGTAGCGGTGTAGACTTCGACGATTGTGGGGAAATCGCTCAAGTTCATCGTGCTTGCAGCTGACATGTTCGCTTCGGTGGATTGACCACCAAAGACAACACCGGCATCGACGGTTTCTGCAGGACCTGCGCTTGCTGCAGAGGTGCAGAACAAAGTGACAATCAGGACGACGAGGAGCCTTTTTCCGAGTTGCATGCTTCACCCAAGCCTGCCTTTTGTATCAAGGTATGCTCGGGATGCAGCGTCGCTAGGATTTCAAAGCACGTCATGGCGATCAGCAAGAACGCTCCGTTGTAATCGGCTTCACCAGACTCTTCAGCGGATGCAAAAGCCTCGTAGCGAGCACGGATGCCACTACCAGTGATGCCAAACACGGCACCGAGTCGGTCCGCCATGCCTGCTTGAAGACCTAGGCTGACCAGGGTCGCATAGAACACGGCACAAACGGCCATGCGAACTTCAGTGTTGGCTGTGAGGGCTTCAGCTGTTGGTTCACCAAGCAAAGCCAACCGTGCTTCGACCTCCGCGTTGACCTTGAGGTGGTCTTCCTCAGAGAGCACGTCACTGAGCATGTCGTGGATGTGATTGACAGCCTGCTCTACACCGTCTTCACGGCGTTCCTCAGGCGTCTTGACAGAAGGCTCTGGCTCCCAGCCCATGGTGATTCGAGCCTTGTAGTGGTTGAGAAGGGCGCGCTTAGCACTCAGCAACTGCTTGCGAGTGATACCGTACTGGTTCATCCCACTGCGTCGGTCCATCCTCGACGCCTCCCCAAGTTCTCGCGCAACTTCGACAGCAGCCATGGCCATCATCACGATGCGGGCCTCTTTACTGTCGCCACGTAGGTCTGCTTTCTTTCGGCAAATCGCTTGCTTGGGCATGCTGAGGCGTCGCTTAAGACTCTCGTCCTTGAGCGCTTGACGTTCGAGCTCGTGCTCGGGCTTGAGAGGCTTGCACATCATCTTGACGTATGGCTCAGCGGCTTCCATGGCGTAGGTGCCGTACATCTCCTGGACCTTCTTGCGGACGGAGTCACGTAGCGGGTGCTTGATGCGGACGTTGCCACGGTTGACCTTTCGTAGGCGGTTCCACTTCTTTCGCTCTGCAGCGGTCATACCTTGGGTGCTCATGATGCT
>DUIP01000127.1:0-2488 GCA_013330285.1 Candidatus Poseidoniaceae archaeon | reverse complement strand
TCACCGCCGTAGGTGTTCTTGCCAGCGTTGGCATCCATCACGTCCTTCGATGGCGTGGTGATCCCGCAGACGTTACAGTACAGTTCCGCCTTTTCCGCATCGAGCACCATTTGACCGGCGCCGCACTCTTTACACTCTTGCTCTTTTTTCTTCTTGTTCTCTTCAGACAGACTTATCACTCCTTTTTTCGTGGGTTGGTTTTGAGAGGGTTTGAGACGTGCATCGATTTCGGACGACCGAAAACCAAACGACAGACTCCGCCCCTTCGCCACCATAGTTACATTGTCGCTCATCCGGCATAAAACTTTCGGTCAACATGATTCCTACCATGTCAACAAGAACGAATCATGTTTAGTTTGACTCCCAACAACAAGGGTATAGCCTTCGACAGTATATCAAAGAAAATTACACCCGGTTCCATGAATACTCGACGCCCAAAACCCCAACCCAATTCTCTCTCTAAGAACGAATGAACTGCCACCGAAACGACGAACATCACCGTGTTCCTCAAGTACCCTCGACCTTATGGGTCAAGGGGGGGAGGACAATGGACGAAGATCATTCAAGGTGTACCATTGAACCGCACCCTGCTGATGAGCACTTCCCAGCTTGGTTGGAGGCGTCATTGATCGATGGTGCTGCCAATCAATTGCTCGTCCTCTATCCAAACGAAGCTTCAAGAAAACAAGCCCTCAATGTCCTTTCTGGCCATGGTTTGTCGGTTGACACAACACACCATTTGACCCTGCCACGCTTGGTCGACCTCTTGCACCTTGATTTGAAGCAGCCAAGAAAACTACACGACGGACCAGGACTGTTCAGCGTCGTTCATGAACTTACCAAACGGGCTGCAGAACGTGGCGACCTCCCCTTGTTATTCACACCTACAAATGAATCAAGAGTATGGCTGCCGTACAATACAGAGCGCCTACTTTCCCTTCATGCTGGGCTCATGGACCTTGATCATCCTTGGCGTTGGGAAGAAGATCCTGGGGCAAGGGAGTTTCATACGATTCTTACCGAGGCAGGCAGGCTCCTCGAAGGCACACACCCTGCCTTAATTCAGCGAAACCTCGTTGTTGCGCTCGACAAAATGCCAACCCCCTTTACCCTTAACGACGTCAAGGGCATTTTGATTTTGGATACCGCGCCAGATTATACGGAAAGCGAAATCTCATTCCTTAGAGCAGTCTCCCGCCACCGGCCGATTCACCACCTGTGTAACCCAGGTTCATTCCGCCTTGGATTCCATGGTGCTTACATCGATGACGTACCCTATGTGACCGAAAAAACCCTCCCTCATTGGATCCCCAAACACGCCATCGCCCACCCATCCTTGTCAACCACGCCTCGCGCATCAACTGGGCCTGAACTCCGTAGGATCCAATTGCACCAAAGAGAGCATGCGATGGACTCAACACTGGAATTGATTCGATCGTACAAATCCACTCAGACGGGGTCGGTCCTCATCATCGATGGCCAGGCCCAGGCCCGTAGGGCTATGTGGAGGACGCGCCTTTCAGAAATTGGAATTGAAATGGCGCGCCCACCTGAAGCACTGAACACAGTGCCGGGGATTCACCACCTGATTCGTCTTGCCCGCCTCACTCATGGTAGCAATGCTTGGTCGATGGGTCACCTTCGTGATTTGACATCACACCATAGTCTTGGACTCATCAACGGGGGCGTCACCAACCTCAGTCACCCCATTCATGAAACGTGGACTCCTCGTCCACATCTTGATGTGCTCGAGGGCATGGCACGTTCGTTCCATGTCCGAGGAGGCCCCGGGGCTCTTGGCCGATGGATTCGGACCATGGCTAACGCACAGCCACAATTAGGAAGGGACTCAGACGCTGCCCGCCAAGCGCTCGAAGAAACGCAATGGTGGCTCGCAAGCCTAGCAAGACTATGGGCGCCATTTGTTGAAGGCGAGGACCGCCATCTCCTCCAAGAGCGCGTTCAAGGTTGCAGCACTGATGCAACCTTGCCGATGCCCGAGGCATGCCTTAGTGGAGCTGAGTGGTTAAACCACATCCTCAGTCAATTGAACTGGGATGAATTAATTGGCCGAATGGCTGCTTATGATCAAACGGTTCCTGCGTTGCAATTGATGAGTGCTGCCCATGCAGGGGCCAAGGAACTGTTTGAGAAGGCAAGCATGAGTTTGCCATCCAATGGTGCAGCGTTTGTCGAACTTCTTGAACGGCTCGTTTCAGGTACAAAATTGCCAAGCCAACGCACCTCGAGCACGGACATACAGGTGTTAACCCCTGAAGAGGCCCACGGCGTGAACGCTGAACTCGTACTGCTCGTAGGCGTTGATGTTGATTCTTGGTCGATGAAAACCTCCAAGATTCCTTGGCTGGACGCCCCTACAAAATTGAAGCTAGGCATGTTGCATACCGATTTAGCAGTGAGAAAAGGACGCCATCATCTCAATCATTTGCTTCATGCTGGCGAAATTGTCATCATTTTTGATAGCACC
>DUIP01000047.1 GCA_013330285.1 Candidatus Poseidoniaceae archaeon | reverse complement strand
AAAGTTCGTGCCAAGCACGCCCATCTGTACACAGCGTGAGATTCAAAGGGCGTCTTCTCCACCAGTGGTCCATGGTGAACAACGTCCCTCGCCCACCGACCCCAGTAAACGAACCAGTTCTTGGCTACCTTCCAGGCAGTCCAGAGCGTGCTGCGCTCAAGAAAGAGCTTGACCGCCAATCCTCAGAAGTCATCGAAATTCCATGCATCATCAATGGCAAAGAAGTGTTCACCGGCGATGTTGTAGAACAAGTCATGCCACACGATCACAGCCACGTCATCGCTCGAGTGCACATGGCAACCAAAGCCAATGTCGAAGAAGCCATTCAAGCCTCCCTTGATGCCCACGAGATGTGGTCGACCATGCCTTGGGAAGCACGTGCGGCGATTTTCCTCAAAGCAAGTGAATTGCTGCGCGGCGAATACCGAGCCAAAATCAACGCCAGCACCATGCTCAATCAGTCGAAGACCTGCCACCAAGCAGAAATTGATTCTGCGTGTGAATTGATTGACTTCTGGCGGTTCAATTCCGATTACTGCCGACAAATCTACGAAGATTTGCAGCCCCCTGTTTCACCATCAAGCATGTGGAATTCCAGTGAAGTTCGCCCGCTTGAAGGCTTCATTTTCTCCGTCACGCCATTCAACTTCTCAAGCATTGCAGCCAATTTACCATCGAGCACGGCCATCATGGGCAACACAGGTGTGTGGAAGCCCAGCCGAAATTCCTACGTCTCAAATTACCTCTTGATGCGCTTGATGATGGACGCAGGCCTACCAGCTGGTGTGATCAATTTCATTCCAGGGAAAGCAAGCATGGTTGGCGACACGGTACTTGCCCACCCAATGCTCGCCGGCATTCACTTCACCGGTTCCACCTCTGTCTTCCGTAAGATGTGGCGAGATGTGGCCAACAACCTCGAAACCTATCGCTCCTATCCACGAGTGGTTGGAGAAACTGGCGGTAAGGACTTCATCGTCGCCCATCCCGATTGCGATGAGCGCGCACTCGTCGTCGCTCTGTTGCGAGGCTCCTTTGAGTTCCAAGGACAGAAGTGCAGTGCAGCCAGCCGAGCCTATATCCCGGCATCAGTATGGGGGCGCATCAAGGACGAATACTGTGCTGAGGTTGCTAAAATCACCGTAGGTGACCCGCGGGACTTCACCAATTTCATGTCGGCTGTCATCGACAAGAAATCCTTTGACAACATCTGTGGATACATCGACAGGGCCAAAGCAGACCCTGGCTGTGAAATCGTAACCGGTGGTGGCTATGACGGTTCGAAGGGTTATTTCATCGAGCCAACGACCATTGTCTGCAGCGATGCCCACTACGAATCGATGGCGGAGGAAATTTTCGGACCTGTGCTCTCCATTCACGTGTATCCTGATGTTGAATATGAGGCCGTGCTCGCTACTTGTGACGGCACCTCGGAATATGCATTAACTGGATCCATTTTCGCCACCAAGCGAGAAGATGTGCTGACCGCGATGAAGGCACTTCGATACGCATCTGGAAACTTCTACATCAACGACAAGCCGACAGGTGCAGTTGTGGGGCAGCAACCGTTCGGTGGTGCCCGAGGAAGCGGCACCAACGACAAGGCCGGCTCACCGCTCAACTTGTTGCGATGGGTCTCGCCTCGTTCGATCAAAGAAACCTTTGCCCCACCCCATGAATGGGGCTATGGATTCCTTAGTGAGTGAAATCTTACTTACGTGGTTTGACGTTATTGACCGCATCCATGAGGACCTTCGCTGGATATCGAGCACTCACCAATGAGATCAGCCACCAACCGACGCTGAGCAGTGGTGTGGACACCAACATTGTCAGACCAAACCACATCACGAGGTTTCCTGATGTGTTCACCCAAGCCCAAAACCCAACTGTCAACATGGTCAGCAAGAAGAACAATCTGGCTGCTTCACTCGGCGTTGACCACCCTCTGTGATCTCTGCGCGGTGCAAAGAAGGATTCGAGCCAACTCATGTTACTCCATCGGGTATTTCATTGATGAAGGCGTGTTTTTTTCATCGACTGAAGCCGGTGGTTTCTTGTGGAGGAGATTCGAGCACCAACCCCGCAATGATGAGTGCTTTGAGCCGACTGCTGATTTGTTTTAGTGACGAGTGATGGGCGAACTGAGCGGGACCAACAAGGTAAGCATTGAAAGCGAAGCCCCCCTATGTAGGGGCATGCAGGGCGTTCCAATGGTACCGCTCTCACCAGCACCAGCGGATTTGGTCCTGGCTCACACCTCAAAACCTTGGAAAACCGTACGATCGATGCTCGGTCTTGTCGGGCTTTTGTTTTTGATCACCAACATGGCTCCTCTTTTTCTTGCTGGGTTGATCGACGCTGATAACAATGGTACATTGGGGCCAAGCGACCCATGGCTCGTCTTTGGCAGTTCACTCTGTTCGATTCCAGTGTTAGCGATGATGGCATTTCTGAGAAGGCCACGTTTGACCCATTTGGTTCGAGCAGTACCAGACCCGCAGGGAAGCATGATTCACATGATGAGTCACGATGATGTGTTACAATCGCCACAACCAATTCAAGTCGTCCATCACTTGGTTCACGATTCAGCACCTTTGGAAATGCCATCAAGGAAGGCTTTGTGGTGGTTGTTTTTTGGCGGCGTTTTTGCTTCAAGCATCTGCCTGTTTCCTCTTCTCATCGTGGGCCTTAATGCATATACTGGGTTGTTATTTGTCGCTGTTGTGATCCCCGCCTTTTTGATTGGTTTTTCGACGCCCGTGTTTGCCTGGTGGTCCACGCTAACTCACTACTTTGGATTGCAAACAACCCGTCGACTTGCAGAATGGATGCTGATCGCTGGAATGATTTCTACGGTTCCTGCCATCATGATCAACTCGAATATTTCGCCCGTCATTATCGATTTTTTGGGACTCACCATGACAAATGAGACCAGCCTAGGCTACGGTCTGATCCTCATGGTTTCTGCACCCGTCGGCGAAGAATTGTGTAAGGCAGCTGCAGTGTACGCCCTTGCCCGTTTCATTGATTCACCACGAAGAGGATTTCAGATTGGTTTCACTGTTGGTCTTGGCTTTGCCCTGCTTGAGAACATGACCTACATCCTCATGACCTTTGGAGCCTTTGAAGCGAGTTCGATCACCTTTGGGTTCACTTCGATTATTCGCGGTATTGGAAGCATACCCGGTCATGGTGTGTGGACGGGAATTTCCGGTTATGCAATTGGCTGTTACTTGACCTTACGACGTCCAGCACCTCTCATGCATCTCGAACCAAAACAGCAAGTTACATCTGAAGTCAAGCAGTGGATGCTTGTCGACAAAGGAAC
>DUIP01000032.1:507-5956 GCA_013330285.1 Candidatus Poseidoniaceae archaeon | reverse complement strand
GACACAGCAGTCATCGCTTGGGAAAATCCATTGTTCGTCCGTCGGGAAAACCCCGAACCAACATTGATTGCTCAGTTGGACTCCAAGCCGAGAATAATGGGCAGCGCCCGTTTGGAACCCGTTGAATAATTGATTCAAAGGAACCAATAGTAATACACGCCGACAGCGGCAAATGGTAGGACATAGGTCAGGAAACGAAGTGGTTTCCACCACCAACGGTCGGTCCACTCTTCTGTTTTATTGCCAACGGCTTCGAGTGCATCTTCGACGATTTCGGGGTTGCCAAGCAACTCAATCATGCTTAGCAATGAAGAGCGATGTGCAATAAAACATCCGCTGTTTCTCTGCTCTTTTGAGATTGATGAAAGGGGTGTCTCGGCGCGGGAAAAGGAGTCCGATTTTGACGACTGAAAACCCTTGAAGCGTCGGTGGTTTGATAACCCACATGACGCCCTTTGCGCGATGGGATGCGCGTTACTGGACAACAAGAGGGTCCACACAGTGCAGAAGACATCGAAGTCTTCGATCGGCTGCACTTGAGTGGAACACCCGGAAAAGTTCGAATTACACTGTCTGAGCGCAAGCTATCCATAGAACAAAAATCGGGCCACTGCGTTGAAATCAACAATGATTGGGTCATGAAAATGGATCATACCAACAAGCCATTGCTTCCCTTCGGTTATGCATTTTTTGGAGCTTTGTTGCTTTGGGTTGCCTCACGGGGTATGGTGTTTGGAACAACGCCACAACTGCTGACATTTGGTGTTGGCCTCTCGTTGATGGTGGCTCATTTTGGCCTCAGCCGTCCGACATTGACCATCGAAACTCAAACCCACGATTGGTACATGCTGACAGGCAACGATGCTCGCCTGATGAGGCTGGGCGAACTGCACAGAAGACTCACAAAAGGACAAACGATGACTCAAGCCCGTCTTGGTTTAGATGAGTTGCAACGAGATGTGGACTACCCACGTTCTCAGATCAACGACTTCGTTCCTGCTGAGCCAGTTCACCTCGAAGCGCCGCTCGCCATCGCGACACTGCTCAGCCAGCATGGCGACCCTGAATTGGTACCTGAATCCGCTGAGCCCCTCCAATTCCACGGCTCTACCGAGCCGTTAGATCTCGACTTTGGTGAGCCAGAAACCGAAGGCTGGATGTTTGGTGAACCCGAAGCCGCACCTCACTTCCAAACCCATGAACACGGTCTCATTCAGCGAGGCCGGGACAACGCAAGAGAGAGAAGAACCAACCAAATGGGGCACGCCATTCAACCTGCCTCAGTCGAGCATGTACACCATCCAGCCCACCCGTATCCAGTCCACACCCCTCGACCGGTCGAGCGCTCATACGGGCTCATAGCAGATTCAAACCAGCACCTTCCACAACAACACCAAGTCGGACATACAACCCAATCGCCACAGGAATTCTTGCCAAGTTTTGTTGGCCCGGAGGGCGCCCATGTTCCAACCTCTGTTGAAGCACCAACAATGATTGATGAATTCGATATGTTCGCAACCGATTTGAACTTGTTTTCTGAACCGGAAGCAGGTTCTGTGATCGATTCAGCGCGGGTCAAAGAAGAGCCATTGGATGCGGAAATCGTTCCCGAGGAACCAGCCCCTCCTCGAACGAAGAACAGTCAATTTACGGTCAAAACAAAACCATCAGGCTTGAGCACTGGAAGATACAAAATCCACCGTACGACCAGCCAGACAGGCTCCAGAATGCGTACTATCCTCAACAACATCACAGAAAGTGCAACCCTCGCAGGGCAACTCTTGACTGGATCAAGACCGGACAACGAACACAACGGTGAGCAGGCGTCTGATACGGGACGAGAGCTTCGAGATCGTTCCTCAAAGACCCACCTACAAGAAATGGAAGACAGCGTAATCAACCTCTCTCAGCAGCATGGCGGTGTGCTTCCAAAGGAGGAGGTTGCTCGTTTGACCCAGCATGTCAGTCGAAGGCATTCTATCGTTGAACAATTGGAGCAGGAAATCGAACAACAAGCACCTGCAGTTGATCTTGATGAATTGTCATTCAGTGAGTTGACTGAAGTGACGACCTCTGGAGAAAACAGTGGCGCCAGTGGTCTTTCGAAGATGGACTTGTAATCATCGAAGAATCGATTCGAATTCATCAATTCGTGCATCGAACGCTTCTTCGCTCATCGTTTGAAGAGCTGCCACACCAAATGATTCGAGGGTGAAACTTGCTGAAACGGTCGAAGCAACGAGAGCAGCCCTCAATTCATCCCGTTCTATCGGACCTTCGCCAAGGGCGAGGTAGGCTGCAAGGGTGCCTGCAAAGGTGTCACCACAACCCGTGGGATCGCATACATTGGATGTTGGAAATGCTGGCAAAGCGATGATTTCATCGCCATGGAAAGCAAGAACGCCGTGTTCGCCTCGCTTGACAACGAGGGTGGCGACTTTCGCCATCGTTTTGACGACTTGAGCAGCACGAACCAAGTTTTCATCATCGGCAAGCATTCGAACTTCGCCATCGTTGATGATCAAAAGATCGACACGCTTCATGACCTCAAGTAGTTCCTCTCGGGCAATCGTAATCCACAAATTCATCGAGTCAAGCATGGTCAATCGGCTCGCCTTTGTTTGGTCGAGCACACTGGCTTGAAGAGCTGGATGAAGGTTGGCGCACAGGGTGACTTTTGGTTCTTGAGCGTGCTCTGGTACGTTCGGTTGAAAGTGTTCGAAGACGTTGAGATGGGTGGCTTTAGTTTCGGCTTCAGCCATAGCTCCGTGGTAAGCACCTTCCCAACGGAAGGTTTCGCCTTCTGCGGTTTCAATTCCTGATGCATCGGCCCCATTGCTTGTCAAAACAGCACGGTCTTCATCTGTAAAATCGGTACCAACCACGCCAACAAGACCAACGGTTCCAAGTCCAAGCCTATTCGTGTGAAATGAGCTCGCTAAGCCTCCATACGTTGCCGAGCCACCAAGGGCATGCGTCACTGCACCAGCAGGAGAGGAGACTGAATCATATGCGATGCTACCGACGATCAGGACGTCCATGCGACGACCAAATGGGGGGGCTACTTCAACATGACACCTCAATCAATACCACAAGGTCTTGGCCCTGTTCTGTGGATGTTGAGATCCGATCAGCCAAGCAATTCTTCATGCATGTCGATGTATTGAATGGTGATGTTTCGGTCGAGGAAATCTTGCTCATCCATGATTCTGCGATGCAAAGGAATGAGGTGTTCAACACCTGTGATCATCGTCTCATCGAGAGCGGTTCGCATTCTGCGTACAGCGTCTTCGCGGTCCCTGCCCCAGACCAATAGTTTGGCTAACAATGAGTCAAAGCAGCCAGGCATATCGTAGCCAGGATGAGCGTGAGTGTCAACCCTGATACCATATCCGGACGGGAAATGACATTCCCAGAGTCGGCCGGGGCTTGGGATAAATTTGCGTGGATCTTCAGCATTGAGCCGGCATTGAATCGCATGACCGTTCCATGCAATGTCCTCTTGTGCCAAAGGCAGATCTTCACCTTGCGCCACTCGAATACCGAGTTCAACCAAGTTGTATCCAGTGATCAATTCAGTCACCGTATGTTCAACCTGTACACGAGGATTGACTTCGAGGAAGTAGAAGTCGCCATTGGCATCCCGCAGGAATTCGAATGTGGCCAATCCTTTGTAGCCAACCGATTCTGCACCACGGCATACCAAGTCTCCAATTTCCTTTCGCTTGGCATCATCAAGCCATGGGCCTTCTTCGACAAGTTTCTGATGGCGGCGTTGAATGGAACAGAAACGCTCTCCGAAGTGGATGGCCTTCTTTCCATCACCGAGCACCTGGAATTCGACGTGCTGAGCGCCTTGGATGTACTTCTCTACAAACACCCGCTCATCACCAAATGCAGATTTAGCACGGGATTGACAAAGCTTGAGGGCACTCTCAAATTCTGAAGCTTGTTCCACGATTTGCATACCAATTCCGCCACCTCCTGCAGCGGCCTTGATGATCACAGGGTATCCAATTTCATCCGCCAATGTTGAAGCAACATCAGCATCAGAAATCGGTTCAGATGAGCCTTTGGCTGTTGGCAGTCCAGCGGCTTCCATCGCTGCACGTGCCTCAATTTTGTCACCCAGCAAGGTGATCACATCGGCTGAAGGGCCAATGAACGTGATGCCCTCTTCCTGAAGGCGTTGAACGAACTTTGCATTTTCTGCAAGGAACCCATACCCTGGGTGAACAGCGTCACAGCCCATTTCCTTCGCAGCAGTAATGACGGATTCAATGTCGAGATAGGTGTCGAGCGGATTCGCTTTATTGTTCGCATACGCTACATCAGCAAGACGAACAGGGAGCGAGAGACGGTCTTCTCGGCCGTGGATAATGGCCGCTTCGATCCCCATATCCCGAAGGGTTCTGAGAATTCGTAACGCGATTTCTCCACGGTTTGCAATCAGCACTCGCTTGAACGCCATGGTTGCACCAAGAGCAATTACTCTATGATGCCAACGGTCAAACGAGGTCTAAATCGATCTATTTTTGTGATTAATTTCCTGCACTGTTCCCGTCAAGAAGAACCCGTTTTCATGCCGAATTATGGAGTGAAAACTTTATTTTATTGACAATTTCATGAAATTATGTAGAAGGTTTCATTATGACCTACCGTGTTGGCCAACCATGACGCCGACACCTAACACAGGAGCCGAGGCCCTCGACCGCCTTGCAGGCCGTGACCTCAACAACGATGGACGAATTGTAAACCTCATCATATGTGGAAATTCAAAATTCTATGATTATGCATGGCTCGAGAATGCCATTGAAGATTGGGTCAAGTACAATGGATACCCAGATTTGATCATCCTTGGTGGTGCGAGTGGTGTCGATTACCTGGCCGAACGTTGGGCTGATAACAATAACATCCCTCTCGCGGTGTTTACCGAAGCGTGGTCCGCTCCCCGGCCAAACGCACCCACAGACAGTGGTCGGCCAGAGGCGGAGGCTAACCTCGTCAATCGAATGCTCGAACGAGCGACACACATGCTCGCTTTCCCCGGACCTGATTCAGTGTGGACAAAACGCATGGAAACAGCGGCTCATTCTGTTGGTGTACCGGTTGTCAGCGTCCAACTGCCGCCATGATTCTGGAACGGTTGGGTGAAGCCTCATTCATCACTGCTTGAGGGGTTTTTTCCACCCCTAAACGAAGACCAGACAGCGAAAGGAATTGACCAAAAAAAGCCCCCAAATGCCCCCATAGCAACCACTTTGGCCAAGGTGATCAGTTCAGAGTTTGGCATTCCAAAGATAGGCCCAAACAACGGAATAATCGATGTAAAAAACGCCACAGGAATGAGGATTTTGAGGCTCACTTCAGGCCACTCGGCGAATTTCCATAGTCGATTGACCGAATATGCTGAAAGCACTGACAATGAAAACCAGCCGCCGCATAAGAC
>DUIP01000032.1:0-120 GCA_013330285.1 Candidatus Poseidoniaceae archaeon | reverse complement strand
AAGAATCAGTATTGCGAGTGTTGCGCCGGTGGCCGCACCAGAGAGGATGATGTGCTTCCAATTCATGTACAGCCCTAACTCTCAATCTCTAATAACACCAAAGGTAAGGATTTGAGCACA
>DUIP01000023.1 GCA_013330285.1 Candidatus Poseidoniaceae archaeon | reverse complement strand
CAAGACGCACTCATGACTCATGCAGAAGGCCAAAAATCATCTTGGAAATCAAATGTGAGGGCCATGACAAAGCAATGGTTGGACATGGGGTTGCGCCCACGTGCAGTCACACGAGATCTCTCGTGGGGAATCCCACTCCCTCTTGAGGGCGACCAATGGAACGGAAAGTGTGTTTATGTTTGGTTTGAAGCCGTCCAAGGATATTCAACATGCGCTAGAATCTGGTCCGAAAGTGTCGCTGATCCAGCAGGCCATACCAGTGGCAAAGACGCATGGAAAGATTGGTGGTGTGTGGCAGAAGATGGTACGACTCCTCGCCACCTCTACTTCCTTGGCAAAGACAACATTCCGTTTCACACCATCATATGGCCTGCCCTGATCATGGGCCTTAATCATGCCAAAAATGGAAAGACCATCGAGGATGAAATCAACCTGCCAAAACCTGGTGACTTCGCTCTTGAAACGAATGTACCTGCGATGGAATACCTCATGCTTGCTGGGGGACAATTTTCTAAATCTCGTAAACATGCAGTTTGGCTTCCATCATTCCTCGAACGATTCGACCCCGATACGTTGCGATACTACCTGAGCATCAACATGCCAGAAAATCATGATACTGATTTCAATTGGCCAGATTTCGTTGAAAAAATCAACAGCGAGTTGATTGCCGCATACGGTAATTTTGTACACCGCGTGCTCACACTCGGCCACCGACTACCGTCGAGTGACAGTGGGCCATTAGCACCTTTAGAAAAGCCACAATTGACCCTCGATCATCAGAATAAACTGGAAGAACTTCATGCATCGATCACCGCTTCACTGCAAAAACATCGCTACAAGGAAGCGTTGAGGTTTGTCATGAATGCAGCTCAATATGGCAATCAAATGCTCCAAGCAGCCACGCCATGGAAGTACCTCAAAGATGAGGCACCATCCGATGCTCGCACTCAATCCCTCTCAGATCTGGCTTTTGGCTGGAGAATCGCTCGATACTTGGCGATCACAACGCAGCCATTCATGCCTTTCAGCGCCCAAAAATTATGGCAATCATTGGGACTATATGGTGAAGTTTCCGAAGTTCTTTGGACAGAGGCGACCAATTGGGACGCTCCGATGACGTGGAATGCCGATCAGCCAACTCCGTTATTCAAACGACTCGAACTCGATGAAATTCTTGCATCGGAACAAGCACTCGTCGATGCCAATGCCGACACCGAATCAAAACCAGGTCACACCGTCAAAGGCGGTAAGAAGAAGAAAACAAAGCCCAAGGAGGAAATGAACATGCCAGAAGCACCAGAAGGAACAACATATCTTGAATTCGACACGTTCATGGAGGTCGATCTAAGGGTTGGACGGATTACATCGGTCGAAGACCACCCCAATGCCGACCGGTTGTATGTCGTTAAAATTGATGATGGTTCAGACGAGGGGAGGACAATCTGTGCTGGACTGAAAGCATATTACACCCCTGAAGAAATGACTGGGAAATCTGTCGTCTTTGTAGCGAATTTGAAACCTCGACCGCTTCGTGGCGTTGTCTCCGAGGGAATGATGTTAGCAGCCGATGATGGCAATGAAAACGTCCGACTGATCACCATTGACGGCGATATATCGACGGGTTCACAAGTTCGCTGAGCCTATTGAATCCTGTTGTGCACGGCATGCATGACCAATTTTGAAACTTCGCTGCACGCACCACGCATACCCGCGCTTTCTTGGACTACAGGCGCGGCCATTGCTTCGGGTAAGGATGCAACATTGATTTCGACATTAAAGAGCGCACCTTTGACAGCTGCGCTTGCGAGAAGAGATGCAACACCCACATCAGATGCTGCATTACCATTTCCATGTGATGCGAGTGGTTCTAATTTTGACAGTAATTCCATACCTAATTTGGCAGTTTCCAATGGCACTTCAGCAGCATGTAGGGTTGCCAAACGAATGGCGCCCCTCCGTTCTTCCACCTCCTCTTCCGTTGATTTAGGCAACCGGAATGCAGCCACCACTTGGTCGAAAGAGTCGCTGTCCTCTACGGCCAATTGACCCGCTCTTATCCGAACCTTGGTGGTTGTCTTCTTTGCATCCACTGCACCTTCCCAACCATCCTTCCATTTTTCCGAACCTATGGTCAACTCACAGACCATTTCTGCAAGGGCGGCTGCTTGACCAAGTGCTACAGCAGCGGCAGTCCCTCCGCCAGGCGTAGCATTCTTTGATGCTAATTCGCGTTCGAAATCCGAGAGTGACATCTCCATCCAATTCATTGATTTAAGGCCCCCTTGAGTGCATATTCTATGATACGTTCATTTGGATCAAACCTACCCAATTGGTCCAATCCAAGACCCTGTATTGCCGCTACAACAATTGAATCCTCATCTGTTGTGGATTCATCAGCATACCAAGCGCCTGACTCAAGCATGGCTGAAAGAGGGACAAGACCTACAAGTTCACTTCCGGGGACCTCAATGCCGTGATCGCTTGCTATGCTCTTACATGCCTCAAAAGCCACGTGCATTGGGCATTGTTCGACATCACGTAAATTCATCGAAACTTGACTGATCCCATGAGCCTCCAAGGTGACGCCCATACCTTGAACCATGGGTAACATTCCCGGCACCCTCATTCTTCTTCCATCCGCTTGTTTGATCAGTCGTCCTGTTGAACGAATAAGAGATCCCGCTTTTTTAGCTACAAAAGCGTCCTTTTCATCGAAATTAACGTTGTAAGCAACAAGGATGCCGCGAGCGCCAAAGGTCAGACCGCCTGATTTCGCGACAACATCATTCCAAGAACGGGGTCCAAAGTCTGGATAACGAGTTTCTTCTGAATGCGGAGTATCTCCATCAGACAATCGCGCCTCTAATCCCTCATATTCTCCTTTGCGAATGGTTGAAAGAAGGTGTTTGGCATCGTTTTTGGCAGCATGCCCGTAAAGGTATGTAGGTACGAAACACTCCTCGGCTACCCTTGCTGCTAGATTTGTTGCTAAATCGACACATTCGTCCATGGAGACACCTTTCAAAGGTACAAATGGACACACATCAACTGCACCTAGTCGAGGGTGCTCCCCTTCCTGCTGCCGCATATCGATTTCCTCAATTGATTTCTTTACAAGTAAAAACGCAGCTTCAGCCACAGATTCTGGGGCGCCAGCGATGGTGATCACTGTGCGATTGTAATCTGTATCCGGTTCGACGCCTAGGACGGCACAATTGCTTATGTGACGTACAGAATTGATGATTCTCTGA
>DUIP01000206.1 GCA_013330285.1 Candidatus Poseidoniaceae archaeon | reverse complement strand
GCGATGGTTCGGTTTTTTCCGGCCCCGCTCAAAATAATTAGGCTTCGTCTTCAAAGACGGAATCTCTTGCCCGTTGCATGGCCTCGTCACTGGTAAACCAGAATGTTGGCGTTTCCCCCAAGTCCTTATCCCAGCGTTGAACCGCTCGCGCAAACATTTCACCTTCGGTATACGCCTCGCACCATTTGAGGGCCCAGTCGGCTTGTGCAACCATTTTTTCATCATCTGGTGAAGAGCGTTTGAGTGTCTCTGCTTGAAGGGCGATCAGCATAGCCCACGTTGGTGAAAGGGCGTAGGTCACGTATGGGTTTCGCTCCATATCGACGCTTCGCCATTCTGTCCACAGGGAAAAAACCTGATCGTAAAGATAGCCGATGAGTAATACTGCGAACATCACCGAAAGGAAGATCACAGCCAGACCAACATAGGTTGAGGGGATGTTAAACGGGGAGGCTGAAAAGCAAAGTGCGCCATCACATTGAGTCGAAAAACGCCAGGAGACATATGGCCAGACGAGCAATGTGATTGTAGTGCCCCAAAGTAAGAGGCTGACAACGGCTTGGCTCTGCTGCATCCTCCAGTATTGCCTCATGGCCCACTTTCGGAAAAATGATGTGTTTTCAGTACCTTCAGCCATAGTATCAACCACATGCACAAGCCAGCCCTTCAAGAACTCGACCTATGATTGGGTGGTCGTGAGGATGGTTTGCTCAGTATTTGATAGCGGTACCGTAAGCGAGTATTTCGACACCTGTGGTTTTGTCCTTGCCGCCCTTTGTCTTGGTCATGATTGTGGTTTCCAGCCTCATGTTGATCACTTCATCAAAGTCTGAAGCTTCAACTTCTTCGCGCAGTCGTTGTTTTGCTTCCCTTCTCGACCAGTCAACCATTTTTGTGAAGACATTGATCTCGCCCCCGAATAATGAAAGAATTCCGCCAATCAAAATCTGAATCCAACTTGGAGACATGACCACATTGGCCAAGACAAGTTGAGTCTGCTTGACTTCTTTTCCTGAAAGGGGTTTGCTTAGTGTGCTAAGTACATCGCCTCGTTGCGCTGAAGCTTGCTCGCGAACGAGAAGTTGTTGTTTCTTTTTGGGTTGATAGATAAATGTACCAATACCGCTCAAGATCCATGGCGACGTTGCCAGGAAAATTGGGAATACAATCCAGAATACTGCTTCTAACATGCTTGAGCCTCATTGAATGACAACGGCGGTGCCGTAAGCAAGAAGTTCTGCTGCGCCACCTGCGACTGATGAGGTTGCAAATCTGACATTGACAACGGCGTTCGCCCCTCGGGCCTGTGCATCGACCAACATGCGATACAGTGCTTCGTTTCGGGACTCTTGGAGCAGTTCGGTGTAGGCCCTTAATTCTCCACCAACCATATTCTTCAAACCAGCACCGATGTCCTTGAACACGTTTTTGGCACGGACGGTCGAACCAGTCACAACACCCATTGATTGAACGATGGTGACGCCTGGAATTGTTTCTGTGTTCGAGAATGGGATGTTGACTTGTGGTTGCATGGTTTGAACTATTGGTGCGGGTAAATCAATCTTTAGGCGGTTGTTCTGGGGCTTTCGTTAGGTGATGATGAAGATGGAAGCCGCTATCTTCGATTGTTTTTGGACGGCTGTTCGCCGCACATGTGATCAACAACGCAATGAGAATTGTATTGCACATGACCTCCCCTCCAAGACTGTACAGTGTTTGATATCCCATCTGCTGCCCGGTTTCATCTGGAAAAAGGGCGTTGATATCATTCATCATTTCATTGTAGCGAATGGTCATGAAAATTTTCGATAGTAGAGTCAAAACAAGCCATACAAATGCAAGTGCAAACCCGTTGAACTTTTGCTGGGCAAGTTGAATAATCGCGATGATTCCTGCAAGGGTCAAGACCGATGAAAGAGCGAGTTGGACTGGTTTTTCCTCCTCGAGATCGATCATGAGGTTGTATGTAACTTGTTGAAGATCCCAAAGCTCCTTCTGTTCATTCCACTCTTGCTGCTCTTGTTGAGTGCCGTTTTCAGGATACTCACCAGGGTCTTCAGCCCAATCAAACTCAGATGCGATAAATTCGAATGGGATCAACGCCATCACGATGGCCCCTATGACCCCAAAGGTGACCATCAAACCAAGGTAAATTGCAACACTCCAGTACCACCAAGGCGACGGGTTGGCGTCGATGATGGGGGCTTGGCTATGTTGCATGTGGTCACTTCAGTCATTTACAGCGCTGGTGTCAAGATTAACTTTCTCCGCCCGTTAACGCCATCATGGCATCTTGAAAGGTTCATTGGCCATGCCATAGTGTGGCATCTCATGCGGACTGCTGTCGTCACTGGTGCAAACAGAGGGCTTGGTGCTGAATGGGTTGCACAACTGCTCGAAGATGGGTGGCGGGTGCATGCGGGTTACCGGACAGAACCTGGGCGCCTTGAGACGCTTGCATGTGATGCGTTATCTGTCCATCAATTGGACGTTCAAGATCGAGCCTCTGTCGGTGCATTTGCCAACGCCGCCCCTTCACAAGTCGACCTCTTGGTCAACAACGCTGGTGTTGCTGATGG
>DUIP01000040.1 GCA_013330285.1 Candidatus Poseidoniaceae archaeon | reverse complement strand
GTGCTGTGTTGCACGAAAAATCCAGCTATGGCAAAGGTGCTGAAATCGCTTGGCTTTACAGCCGTTGGTTGGCCAGGAATTTCTACAGCGATTGGCCTCACCATCAACACCATTGGGCGTTTACTATCGATGCTCATCCGTTTTGAATTCAAGCGCATATGGATCCAAGGCAAAGGTATTCTCGCCTATGAGCGCTATGTGCTTGAAAAGGCTGAGAAGCAGTGACACTTGCCGCCCTCATGCATTGCTTTCGCTCATGCGTGCCAACATGGCTGGTGTAAACTCGCCCTGCTCACTGCTGTGATTGTGCATACTGGGCTGCATATTGCTGTGCATATTGAGCCGCTGTTGCTTCATCATAGCCTTGTGAAACGAATTGCTGGTAATACTGTTGGTACACCGCATTATCCGCTGCAGGTGCCGCTGCTGCCGGCGCTGCTGCACCTGCTGCTTGCGCGGCATATTGTTGAGCATAGGTTCGTGCTGTTTCCTCAGGGTATCCCTGGGCGATCAGTTGCTGGACATATTGCTCAGTAGCATCGAGTTGTGCGGAGCCATAGCCTGCAGAGCTTGCTGCGAAGTCCTTGATGGTATCATCGCCACCTGCGCCGCCCTTCTTTAGGAAGAGCAAGGTCAAGATGATCACCACGAGAAGGGCTGCGACGCCAATGCCGATGGTCGTGGCATCTAGACCGCTGCTTGTGCCGTCGGAATCGCCAGTTTGAGCAGGTGCAACCCATTCTCCGTTCTCGAAGGTCCAAGCACCACTCCACTCACATTCATTGTCAGCGTTGAGGATGAACTCGCCTCCTGCTGCAAGTGCTTCGGCGTCTGCCTCAAGCCCTTGACATGCTGGAAGTTGGATTTCAATCCACTTGATGGTGACCCATCGTTCATCATCGCCTTCGTAGATCTTGATGAAGATACGTTGACTTTGAGACTTGTTGGTGTACTTGCCATCCAACGAAAGGGTGAGATCGAATGTTTCAGTGTCGCCAATCTTGTCGGTACGGTCCCATTCACCAGCGAGGCCAAGGTTGTACTTGTCCACAGCGCTGGCTTCGAAGTCGGTCTCAACGAAAGCGGCTTCGACGTAGACGTCACCATTTTCCGCACCCGAAAGGACAGTTCCTGAGATGGTCACGGTATCGGTGTCAACTCGAGAAGCGTTGAGTGAAGCATCGAGTTGGACCACAGGTTCTTCGTCACCGAAGCCATCTGGTACAACAACGAAGTACATTCGGTACTTCTCAGAGAACTTACCTGCCTTATCATAGACAATCAATTCAATTCGGATTTGGTTCTCAGTGGTACCGCTTGGGTCAACAGTCACGTTTCGGAAGGTGTAAGCCCATGCGCCATCACTGGCAGCGTTCTGCTCGAAGGTGTGACCGTCGAGGCTGAAGGAGTCGTCGCCATATGGAGCGTCAAACAGGACCTTCCATTCATAGGATTCAATTCCATTACCTTCGAGCGCATCCAAGTCAGTTGAGTTGCTGGCATCGAAGTGGATGGTCACTTCACCATCTTCATCGAGGATGATTCGATTCACTGACCACTCGGTGTTGGAAACTGTCTTGGTTCCTACGTATTCCACGAGGTCTGTGTACTCATCACGCATGTCGATCATTGCTTCAGCGGTTGGCCGGTATTCGTCTGCATAGACATCATTGGTTTCCACAGTCACTTCGATGACACGGGCGTGGCCAGCATCGTCGTGAAGCATGAGCGTGATGGTCCATTGTTCGCCCTGAGCGCAACCTGTTGCCGATGAAAGATCAATCTTACAGAAGTTCATGACTGGCATTGCTTCTGTGGTGTGACCGGTCATTCCAGTCGCCATGGTCGAACCGTCCCACGAGGTTGGTCCAGAAACAATCCAGTCGGTATGGAGGGTCTCGGTTGTGGTCGTGGTGTAGGAGAAGGTCAAGTCGGCGTCACTCTTCATGTAGCGCAACTCATATCCACCTGTGCTTGGGTTGATTCCTGGGATTTGGTCGTTGATCTTCAGGTCCAATCCGTTCCCGAGTGTACCGAACCCTTCTGGGTAAGGTGTGACTTGGTAGCTGAGCATGTTTCCGAGCAATGGTAGCGTTGAACTGTCAGCACGTTCGGAGTGGGTGGAAACGTCCATTGTAGAGATGATCATACCACCAGAGTAGTAGCTGCACACACCAAGAACTGTGTCTTGGATGTCATCAGCATCACGAATCAAACGCTGGAAATAACCGCCGTCTTCCATGTATCCATTACAGGTCACAGGGACGTTGTTTGCGCTGACTGACTTGGTGTTCAGTACCGCTTGAGCCACTGTTGAATCCGCATCAAATCCTTGGAAGGCGTTGATGTCAACGTTATCCATCAATGGGTGGTATGGGTCAGCGAAATCAGTTCCAGAGAAGTCAATTCGAGACTCAGGAGTGTTTCGGCTTTGCACGTCAAGTCCGAATGGCAGTCGTCCATTGAGGCCTTGGTCGACACCGTAGATTTGGCTTCCTTGTGGCCCGAGGTGGGCTTGGATTGTACCACCTGCGGACATGAAGCCCTCAAGTGTGGTTCGGTGAGCAGTTGATCCCAACTTCTGGTAATAGCCACGTCCACCGTTCTCGATGTCCTTTGCTGCGATGTCATCTTGCCAAGGCAATACAATCTTGTCGTAGTGAGTGAACCAGCCTGCATCGAGGTACTCATCCCAATCGTTGATGGTGTACTGAGTGTAAGACATGTTCAAGATGTTCAGATCTTCCTTGATGGCATTGGTTCGAACAGAGGTGTCTGAAAGGATGGCGACATCCACGTGGTCTGCGAAGGTGGCATGGAAGTATCGAACGTTTCCAGAGGCGGCTCCACTTGCGAGTTCTGCATCAAAGCTGATGTTGTAGGTGTGGCCGTCCATCCAGCCGTTCCATGGGGTGAATGTCACCTCAATCTTCTGATGTGAGTCAAGAGACTGTGATGGTCCAGCAGTCGTGGTGTGAGCCATGCTACCAGCAGTTTCGTCGTAGATGTTCATGTTGAACACATAGTCACCAGCAAGCACACCGTTGGTGGCTTGGAGGGCCCAGTCGTGGGTGTAAGAACTGTCAATTGGCATCACACACTCGAGAATTTGGTCATTCAAACACGAAAGCGTGTTCGGCTTACCCAGAGTGATATCAACGGATTCTACGTTGAAGATCACACGCTCGATGTTGTTTGACGTCGAAATTTCTGCAACGTTGTACCAAGGCACACCTTGAGTTGTGTTGTCATAGATTGTTTCAACTTCAATCATGTAGACTCCAGCAAAGAATTCGTGGTTTGCCACTGTGTCTGTGGATGGGTCTTCAGCGTCGACGTTGGTGCGGGAAATCATGTATGCATTGTCTTCAACGAAGGTGAATTCTTGCAAGGTGATGTTGTTGAACGCCACACCTTTGAACCCATCATTGATTCCGTTTCTTCCATCATCGTCTGATTGGAATTCGAAGTTGATGTCAACAACCGAGCCAGAAAGTGACATGCACTCATAGCCCCAGTTGATTGAACTGGCATCTGAAGTGTTGAGCACATACAAGTGGGTCAGATCGATTGAGGTGGTTGCCACAAGGTCGTTCGTGTTGAAGAACACATTGTAGTTGCCACCCGTACCGTCAGTGGTTGAATCATCGCCAATGTAGGAGATTTCAGCGTTGTCGATTGGTTCTGAGGCGTTGACAAGTCCATTGCCGTCTTCGTCAATTTGACAGGTGCCATCTTCGTTGTAGTCATTCCACTGTCCGACCAAGACGCCAGAGTAGGTTGCTCCATCCCGTAGGATATCGAGGGTCATGGCGGCGTAATCGTTGACGTCAACGAT
>DUIP01000079.1:2783-4485 GCA_013330285.1 Candidatus Poseidoniaceae archaeon | reverse complement strand
GGCTATTGATGCACTCCAGTTTACCGTTCTAGAAGCGAGTGTATCTGCTGTGCTCACGGTTGTCATCGGCTTGCCAATTGCTTGGAACTTAGGTCGATACAAATGGCGACGTGCTTCAGTGCTCCGAGCGATATTTTCTGTTCCGTTTGTCATGCCTGCAATCGTCGTGGCAATGGGTTTCCTCCTGCTGATCGATCAACAAAGTCTCCTTTTCGCGCTTGGTCTTGACCTAAGAACTGAAACTGGTGCTGTGGGTTCATTGGCAGAACGCGCCGGATGGGCTCACCCGGGACACTTCCTCGTGCTTGTCGTTGCTCACGCTTGGTTCAATCTCTCGCTCATGATTCGATTTGTCGAACCTACATTAGCGCGGTTAGATCCCGCATGGGAGGAACAAATGAGTTTGCTTGGACAGGGGCGAAGCAAATGGGGGCGATTTCGACATTTGTGGTGGCCTGTAATTGGACCTGCTGTACTCTGTGCAGCGTCCTTGAGTTTTCTTTTTTCCTTCACGTCCTTTGCCTTGGTAAAATGGTTGACGCCATTCAATCACACCCTTGAATCCCTGATGGCATCATACGGTGGATCTGCCGGAATCCATGACTATCGGGTGGATACAAGTGAAATTGTGCTCTCAGCCTCACTGGTGCAATTCATCATCTTGCTCGCAGCATTGTACCTCACTTCTGCCTTGCAACGTCGACATTCCTCCAGATTCGCATTGGTTTCTGAACACACGTCAACGACAAGCCGTGGACCTCCGCCAATGAAGGCGAGAATGACGGTCTATGCAGGACTTGTGTTCGCCATTTCACCAATGCTAGCAGCATTAACTGCATCATTCAGGGTTCGTCAATCCAACTCGAGTGGCACCTCATACGGATGGAGTATGGGAGGTTGGAATTCGGCTTGGTCGGGTGATCTGTCAACCTTGAGCATCGTTGACGCCTTGACGAATTCTCTTCTGTTTGCATTTGCGACGTTGGCCATAGCCTTGCCCATGGGCTGGTTGTTGGCCTCCACGATTCGATCGCTGGAAATCAACAAGCATCCGCATTTTGCTAGGGCCCTGGATCTTGCTACACTTCTCCCGCTTGCCATTTCTGCTGTGATGGTTGGCTTAGGCATCTTGCTCGGTGTTTTGAAAACAATGCCTTCTTTGTTCCAATGGGATTACCTCCCTGTTGTACCGCACGTGATCCTCACTGTTCCGTTTGTGGTGAGGGTCATGTTACCGGCGATGCGGTCCGTTGAACCAAAGTGGAAAGAGCAGGCACAAATCTTGGGTTTGAGCCCGTTGAGAACTTGGTACCATGGGTATTTTTCCTTTGTACGGGGGCCAGCAGTCGTTGCATCATCACTGACCATGGCCTTTTCTCTTGGAGAGTTTGGTGCATCCTGGCTCTTGGTTCGAGCTGGTTCTTGGGACACGCTATCGGTCCTCGTTGATACGTTGATGTCAAGGCCTAAATTTGATCCACTCGTTCAACCGACGGCGATGGCTGCTGCAACGGTGTTGATGCTGCTCACTTTCGTCCTTTTCTTCATCGCAGAGCGATTCAGACCAGAAGGAGATGGAGGAGGATTTTAGATGAAAAATGAAGGAATTATCAATATCAGTGGATTAAGGAAATCATTCGAGCAAGTTGTGGTTTTCGATGGTTTGAATCTCAGGGTCGGGGCGAATGAAATCGTTGCCATT
>DUIP01000079.1:0-2438 GCA_013330285.1 Candidatus Poseidoniaceae archaeon | reverse complement strand
AGTGGCTGTGGAAAGTCGACCCTTCTCAGGTGCATTGTTGGGCTTGAAGAGGCCGATGCTGGTGAACTTCTTTTTGCCCATGAAGAGGGGGAGAAGAGCGTCGGCTACCTCTTTCAACAACCAATTCTCTATCCACACTTGAATGTGGAAGGAAACATTGCGTTGGGATTCAAGAAGAAGCACAACCGAATTGTGCGAAGCAAAATCATTGCTGCAGAACTGGATTCGGTGAACATGAGTGGATTTGAACGAAGAAGGGTTGAATCGCTCTCCGGGGGAGAGGCGCAACGGGTTGCTTTGGTTCGAGCCATGTTAGGACAGCCAGAACTTTTGCTGCTTGATGAACCATTTTCTGCCCTTGATTTGGAAAGCCGAAGGGCCATTACGATCCAAACAAGAGATTGGTTGAAACAAAAAAACACCGCAGCTATTCATGTCACGCATGATCCCGAAGAAGCTTCATTGATCGCCGACCGTGTGTTGTCTTGGAGTGATTTAGTTGGACCATCTGAAGAAGAATAAGACGGTTCAAATGTGAATATTGATTCGTTTTAATTCAATTACCTTTACACATGAACCAAAGAAGCACAGCCATCATGGGCAATTGGGGTCGACAACCTTGGGGGGTTTGGAAATCCCATTGGAAGAACCGTACAAGTCTAGGGAACAAAAGGCTGAGTTTCGCCATCATGGTCATGTTTACGTTCCTAGCAGCCGTGCCATATTTAGCAACAAATCGATTGTCAAACTTGCTTGATCGTCGAGCCTTCAATCCAGAAACTGCGTTTGATCTCAATCTACCATTTGTAGCATGGTTGGTGATTCCATACATCTCCCTCTACCTGTACTACCCTGCGGTTGCTTTGTTGGGAAACAAAAACGACACCATGTGGCGACAGAACATCATCTTTACACAAATCATGATCATCACCAGTTGGATGGCCTTTGCCGTCTTCATCGCGTTCCCGGTGGAAATTGACCTAAGGCACCTCATACCTGATTTGGAGGGCACTGGTTGGGAAGGCTGGTTTGCCCTGGTTCATGGTGTCGACAAACCATGGAATGCATGGCCATCGCTTCACGTTGTTCAATCAACTCAAGTCGTCTTGGTCCTAAGGTATTGGTACCCATCGAACACTCGAAAGGTCTGGTTGCTTCAAGCGATGTTG
Source organism: Candidatus Poseidoniaceae archaeon (assembly GCA_013330285.1). GTDB lineage: Archaea > Thermoplasmatota > Poseidoniia > Poseidoniales > Poseidoniaceae > MGIIa-L1 > MGIIa-L1 sp8160u. Next base: position 1,269 of record DUIP01000079.1, on the reverse strand, counting down.
CTCGTTTGTTGGGCACTCTTGGTGCTTTCAACATTGAGCATCAAACAACATTACGCATGGGATGCGGTAACCGCACTCATCTTCACTTGGGTTACGTGGCAGTATTGGATGAAGCCTGCTCTCGACAAGGTTGCAACCAAGGAATACATCGAAGCCTTTGACAAATCAATGGCTGCTTAATCATCCAAACACAGTGCTGACGAGGGCTGGATTTGTCAGGTAGAGTGTGAGGCTAATTCCGGCCATAATCATCATCCAAGACCCAATCATCTTGATCATGCCAGTTGAACGACGAAGGAAATTGATCATCACTTGACGGCCCATACCGACCATCACTGTAACGAACACCATCAGGACAAGAAGGCCAATCATCAAGCCACCGATACCAACGCCTGTAGCGGCCTTACCGAGGGTGCTCAAGTACAGAACAAAGGGGAGCACTGCCGCTGCTGTGCAATCGATTGATGCTGCAGCATAGCCAATACCGTAGAGGTACATGTTTCGACGAGGCGTGAAGGTTTCATCTGCTTCGGTTGTGCTGTACTTACGCACGAATTTATCGACAAAGCCCATCACATGGGATGTGATACCAAGCAGCATCATTGAGCCAAGCACAATCAGCAAAAGAGCGATGAAGATGGCGATGTAGTGAACCGCTCCTGATGCCGTGAATGCTTCACCCATGAGAATAGCGACGATTCCAATCACTCCGAAAAACGTCCACATTCCGACACCAGATAACAATCCAATGACCCATGAACTTGGCATTCCGGTTTTCAATTTTCCAGCTGCGATCATTTCGTCCTCTCGAGCACCGAGTGAAAGGTAGTAAGAGATGAATCCGGGGAGAACTGGGAACGCACAAGGTGAGAAGTAAACGAGGATTGACAGAACCATACCGAGGACGAACACCGCGACATACGAGGTGTCCGGCTCTTCCCAAGCAATTCTGTTTGACATTGTATCTTGGACGTCACCCTGTAAGGCATCCTGAAGCACGCCATCGAATTTGCTCCATTTGTCAGAGGGGGTGCCGGTAGCTTCACGTGCAATGATGTAGCCTTCCTCATCAAGAACCATGACAACGGGGATTTGACCGCTTCCACCGGTGGTGAATAAACGCACAGGATCGGTTGTAGAACCGTCTTCAAGGATGGCAGCGGTGGTTGAGCCAAGTCCAGTCGGATAAGCCGGCACGTGGTAAGCACCAGAAGTTTCGTTGAGATAGTCAAGGGTTTCAATGTACCAAGCACCATAACCGAAAATCTT
>DUIP01000148.1:1461-3643 GCA_013330285.1 Candidatus Poseidoniaceae archaeon | reverse complement strand
GAGGTTTCTTCTGTCACGTCCTCGGAGCCGTCCATTACTGTGAACTCAAAGTCGACGCATTCATCGACTAAACCGTCATCGTTTTCGTCGGTTGCCTCAGCCTCAATCAAGATCCAAAAACCAGCACTTCCAGCGCCATCGTCGTCGACATACTTGATTTGGTGGGAAGTCGATTTATCGGTCAGGTAATCGTATGCAGATATATTTTCAAAATCCTCTTCGACACTACCGAGGGCAGCGCCTGCAACTGCAAGGGAGCCTATGCTCAAGAGGAGAACGACTGCTGCAGCGATCAAAACGGGCTTATTGGCCATGTTTTAGGCATTAGAAGTGAGTACTTAATACCAAATGGTTGCTTATTTGGCGATTAATACTCACGCCAGCCGTGCCCACAATCTTTGCAGGTGAGCATGCGGGTTTCTGGTTCGTCACTTGATCTGGTTTGCTCGAGGTACGAAAACACTTCCATCGCATCACATTTTGGGCACATGTAGGTTCCAGTGGTGAGGACACCCTGCAACTTATCTGAATCCTTGATCACTTCGTATTTACGAGACTTGGCTTCAGTGCTGGATTTGGCCTTTGAAAGGTCGACATCCTTGCCATCTGTGCCCTTGATGACGAGGTTTGCGGGACCGACATAACCGCACTTGTAATTGGTGCATGAGATGTCCCCACTCGGACTAGGGAATGACAGTGTCCCACACTTTGGGCAAAACATACTAACAGCCCAGTCAATGCTCTACTTAGCCTTTTGGCTCGAACCAGCATCGAAATTCTATTCTCTCACTTCGATAAAAGACAGCAAAGGTTCCCAACTGTGGATGAGGTGGGGAAGGGATGAAGATGCAAAGGCCCTACGGTCAACCATGTGGTTGTGGTATGATTGGCGCGCCGCTGCGGTCGCGGATGACACCGGGGCTATCCTTGATGTTGAGCAGTGGGACGGTTTTTACGACCAAAAAAACCTCGTTGCCCGACTTGAATGCATCGCTGCCCAAGGTTTGACACCGGAAGCGAGGACACTCTCCGAGCGCTTTCCCGACGCCAAGGTTCGAGTTCATGGCGAATTGGATTTGCCGGATGCTGACTGGCCACTTCCTGATGCTGAAGCGCAAGCTGTGGTCGATGAGGCCGCTCTGGCCATGGCCAGGCATGGCGTAGCTCAAGCCGCAGGTGACCCTGATCGTCGCCTTGAACATCTCATGCGGGCGAGCGATGAACTTCGTAGCACCTTCATTACAATGGAGGCAAGATTGGTTGAATGGGTTGGTCTTTTCCTTCCCGAAGCGAGGTTTGGCAAGGACCGCTCTTCTCTTGGGCGAACTGTTGGTGATGCAGAATCACTGGAGCACCTCTCGAAAACACTTGAAGTTGAATTGCCTTCAGTCGGTCCGAGTAAGCCCGAATGGAAGGCGCTGAAGGAATGGGGTGCAAGCGTTGCCGTCTTCCGTGGCCAACTTGATCGAATGGAAAATGGTATTCGGACCTTGGCTGAAGACCATCTTCCTTCACTTTCTGCTCTTCTTGGACCTCTGCTTGCAGCACGCTTGTGTGTCGAGGCTCACGGTCGGATGCGACTTGCACGGCTTCCAGCCGGCACCGTGCAGGTGCTTGGTGCTGAAAAGGCATTTTTCAATCACCTCAAAACAGGAGCACCTCCTCCTAAGCACGGTCACATTTTCATGCACCCGTGGATTTCTCGCTCCCCTCGATGGGTACGAGGGAAGATTGCTCGAACCATTGCAGCCCGTGCAAGCATTGCAGCCAAAGTCGATGCCTTTGAGGGTGAGCCTTGGGGCGAGGAAGAAATGCGAGCCTTGGAAGATAAGGTTGAGGCCATCAAAGCCGCACATCCACGCCCTCCTTCACGACGTTAATTGGGTGATTCAATGGGCCGTGGAAACAACCGTCGACGTTCAGAAGCCTTGTCGTGGGGTGTTTTGAGAGAGGGTAAAGCCATCTGGACCATCAACGCAGTTCCTGGTCACTCCGTCTATGGTGAATCGCTGCGTCGTATCCAAAGCATGGAATGCAGACGTTGGGATCCCTCCCGTTCGAAACTCGGTGCTGGAATTTTGCGTACGCGGAAGGATGCAGCACAACTGCTCCCAGAGGAAGGTACGACCGTGCTTTACCTTGGTGCTGGCCACGGCACATCAATCAGTCATCTTCACGACCA
>DUIP01000148.1:0-1063 GCA_013330285.1 Candidatus Poseidoniaceae archaeon | reverse complement strand
TGCCTAAGGGAATTAACTCACATGGCAACGTCCCGCCCCGGCCTTGTTCCTGTTTTGGGGGATGCAAGAAAGCATGCTGCTTGGGGTGTTCTGTTGCCAAGAAAGGTCAACTGGCTGTTCCAAGACGTCGCCCAAGCAGGTCAGGTTGACATTTTCATTGCCGCATGCCGTCGGTTCCTCAATCTCGGCGGCACTGGTCTTTTGTCGCTTAAAGCAGCGAGCGAACGCTGGACAGGAGAAGGTGAAGCGGCTTTGTTTGACAAGGTTGAACAGAAATTATTGGCCTCGGGATTCGATGTTGAAGAATGCATTGAATTGACTGGCTATGAAGACAATCACGTGCTGTTTCACGTCACACGAAAGGAGTGAACTCCGTGCCGGAATTGCCTGAAGTTGAGACGGTCCGTACGGGATTGGAACAAGCATGGGTTGGCCGGAGGATCACGCATGTGTTGCTGCGACGTTCAGATCTCCGGTTTCCATTTCCTGATGATATGGCCGAGCGATTGAATGGAAAGCGAGTGCTTGCAGTGCGTCGAAGGGCAAAGTATCTGCTGATCGATTTGGAAGACGGGACGGTTTTTCTTTCTCACCTTGGTATGAGTGGACGCTACACCATCATCACATCTGATGAAGTTGCTCGACTTGATGCTGGTTCTTCACCCAGGGCAAACTCTCCGTTTGGTGAACTTACTGGCTTTGATGGACGTCACGACCACATGGAGTTTCGATTTGATGATGGCTCGGTTTCTGTGTACACTGATCCACGCAGGTTCGGTATCGCTGATGTCTTCGATCGGGCAGAAGAGCCAATCCAATCGCTTCTCGAACATCTTGGCCCAGAACCCTTTGATGATTGGAATGCAACCATCGCTGCACAACGAATCGGCCAAAAGCGCTCCGCCATCAAAACCACATTGCTCGACCAGCGCTTTGTGGTCGGTGTCGGCAATATTTACGCATGTGAGGCACTCCACCGCTCGGGCATTGCACCAACGACGCCTTCCAACGTTCTTGTTCGCAAGAACGGAGCTCCAACAAAACGCCTCGAACGTCTTGTGGA
>DUIP01000070.1 GCA_013330285.1 Candidatus Poseidoniaceae archaeon | reverse complement strand
GATTTGGCCTTTCGACTTTCAGCTGCCTGTTTGAGTCTGTGCCATAATTCTCAAATTTCGAAAGTTGATGGGCAATGGCAGGCCTTAGGCGACCCTACAGATTCTGCATGTGCAGTCCTTGGTTGGAAGATCAACGGAGATGTGAAGAAATTCGCGCAACGTCACTCAAGACTTCATGAGTTCTTCTTTGATACAACACGAAAAAGAATGTCCGTCATTCACGATTATGAAGGTGAGCGCTGGGTCTTCTCTAAGGGTGGAGCTGGTGGTTATGTTTCATTGGTGGAATGGAAAATCAAAGACGGAGAGATTGTACCCATTGAGCAAACAGACTTCGATTTGGCTTCCGAAGCCAACAAAGAAATGGCTGGTCAAGCGATGCGTGTGATCGCTCTTTGTGCACGTCGCTTAGATGATGATGAGGATATTCACGACCTCAAAACAGTCGAATCAAGTTTCATTTTCTTGGGACTTGTTGGTATTATGGATCCACCTCGTGCTGAGGTGAAGGATGCTATCGAATTGTGCCAGCGAGCAGGCATACGTGTCAAGATGATCACCGGTGATCAACAATACACAGCAGAAGCGATTGGGCGAGAACTGAACATAACTGAAGGAGGTATTCCACCAGTCCACGGCGGTGCATTATCTTCTTTTGATGATGAGCAATTAGCAGAAGCCTCCTCACAAGCATCAATTTTCTCAAGGGTGACGCCAGAACAGAAAATGCGTATTGTTTCCTCTCTGCAAGATCAGGGCGAAATCGTCGCCATGACAGGCGATGGTGTGAATGATGCTCCGGCCCTTTCACGCGCCAATATTGGGATCGCCATGGGTATTGCCGGCACAGATGTTGCCAAGGATGCTGCTGACATGGTGCTTCAGGATGACAATTTTGCAAATATTGTCCATGCGGTTGAGGAAGGCCGGAAGATCTACCAAAACATACGTAACTTCGTGAGGTATCAAGTTTCGACCAATGTTGCAGCAGTCGCCTTGATTATCATCTCAACGCTCATGTTTGGATGGAAGTTACCCTTGACGGCAACTCAAATCCTTGTCATTAACATCCTCATGGATGGACCGCCCGCGGTTGCATTAGGTGTGGAAAAGAAGCATGGTGATGTTATGAATCATCCTCCGCGACCTGTGAATGAAGGGTTACCAAGTTCACAAGATATTGCACTCATTTTCTTCTTAGGTGCTGTCATGGTGACTGGAACCTTGCTGGTGTTCTTCCTTGCTGGTGGCGGTGTCTGGGAAAAAGGAGATTCATGCAATCTCCACCCGTTAGAAGATCCAGCAAATGCTCCATTTGACGTCGAACTCTGTGAACAAGGTGATGAAGTCGCTCTTGCCCAATCACACGATTACAAGAATGACTTGTTTGACCACGCCCAGACCATGACCTTTGGTGTGTTTATTGTGTATCAACTGTTCAATGTGATGAATTGCAGAAGCAATCGTGAAAGTGCGTTTAAACTCGGTCTTTTCTCAAACAAGTGGATCAACTATGCATTCCTTCTTTCACTTGGTTTGCTGTTGTTCTTTGTCCAATTCGCCGAGGCAACCATACCATTTACTTCAATCGCTATTGGTTCGCTCATGACAACGACGCCTCTCAATTCCACAGATTGGGCCATCATATTCGCTGTAGCGGGTTCAGTCTTTGTCATAGAGGAGTTCCGTAAGTTCATCGTCAACTCGAAGTTCTTTGTGCCAGGAAACTGAAAGGGTTTGTGTCCACGGAGAAAACCACATCTTCAAGAACACAACACGTGAGGACGAAGCATGTCAGCATGGACTTCGTCAAGAAGCGAGGCTGGCTGTTCACCGGACTGGCAGGCGACCCTCACCCTTCACCTGAGCACCCCCACAGACTGGAGTGCCCCTCTCCAACCCGTTGTCGAGAAATTAGCGACTGGCGAACCACTCAATGTTCAAGATGGACTCCTTCTTTACAACCATGCTGATCTCAACGAAATCGGAAGCCTTGCCCACCTCGTGAGAAGCGCAAGATTCGAAAACATGGCATTTTTCAATAGCAATGTACACGTGAATCAGACAAATGTTTGCGTGTTAGCGTGCAAATTCTGTGCCTTTCGAAGAAGTAAGAAAGCTAAGGACGCATATGCATTGGACATTGAGGCATACATCGAAGATTTGGGCCAATATTCCGAACACGTCGATGAAGTCCACTCTGTTGGAGGATTGCACCCTGAGTGGGGTGTCGAACACTATGAAGAACTGTTCAAAGCCACTCGTAAAGCCTACCCACACATCACCATCAAAGCCTTGACTGCGGTCGAAATAAAGCATCTTTCGCTCGTTTCAAACACCACCTATGAAGAAACACTCACACGACTCAAGCAAGCAGGTCTTGGATCTCTTCCAGGTGGTGGAGCAGAAATCCTCGACGACGAGGTCCGTGCCATTATTTGTAACGGGAAGGAAAGTTCTGAAGAATACCTCGAAATTCATCGCACAGCCCACAAGGTTGGACTTTCAACCAATTGCACGATGTTGTTTGGCACAATTGAAACGCTAGAGCAACGACTCAACCACATGATTGCCTTGAGGGAACTTGCACGGGAAACACGTGGTTTCCAGTGTTTTGTCCCCTACCCATACCTCCCTGACAACAGTCGCCTTCCTGAGGCTCAATTGGCCACTGGAAGTGAGATCTTGAGGACGATTGCAATTTCCCGTTTGATGCTGGACACCATCCCTCACATCAAGGCTTACCGCATGAACATCGGTGATGAACTCGCTGAATTGGCTCTTCAATTTGGCGCTGATGATATTGATGGAACCGTTCAAAAGGAGTCAATTATGCATTTGGCCGGCTCAACCGCGCCGCTTGAACACGATCGATTCCAACTCTCTAGACTCATCAAAGATGCTGGCTGTGTTCCAATTCAGAGAAACACAACCTATGAACGGTTTGAGGTCTATGAAGCGCCAGAACCAAAACGAATTCGTCGTCTCAACGTTGTTCAAAACTGAGGTCAGCACATGGCATTAAATCAGCAACAATGGAAGAACGTCATTGGTCGAGTGGCATTTTTGAACTGCGATCCACTCTTCCATGGATTGGATTCGAAATGGGATGTCCTTCCAGCTCCACCATCATGGCTCACGGGTCATCTACTTCGTCGTGATTGTGTACTCGCACCCATTCCTGCCGCAGATTATGCGAGGAATGCGGACGAACTTGTTCTTGTTCCAGAAATCGGTATTTGCAGCAAGGGTGAAGTTGGTAGTGTGTTGGTTTTTGGCCAGCAACCCGTTGAAAAAATGGAAACGATAGCCCTCCCGACAGATTCAATGACTTCAGTAGCCCTCCTGAAGTATATTCTGAAAAAGGAACATCTTGATCCTGAGACTCAGGTCATGGGTCCAGATTTAGAAACCATGCTCAAGCAATGCGACGGTGCTTTATTGATTGGTGATCGGGCACTGGAAGGCGCCAAGGAGCACCCAGAACTCGTTCAAATGGATTTGGGTCAAGCTTGGCTTCACCGAACAACCAAGCCAATGGTGTTTGGTGTTTTTGCTGCACGAAAAGATACGCCAATCGAAGATGTCCAGGCTGCACAACAGGCATTGTTGACGCGCTTGCATTATTTTGAAACCGATCCACAAGAACGACAATCTGTCATCGAATGGTCAATGTCCCGTTCAGATTTAGGATATGACCGACTCAACAGGTACTTTGGCGAAGTGTTCAACCGTCTGGATGGAGAGCACAAGGAAGGA
>DUIP01000146.1 GCA_013330285.1 Candidatus Poseidoniaceae archaeon | reverse complement strand
CCAGAACTTTCGGAACAAGATTACTTCAAAACCCGTATCAATGACATTCGTGTCAAGCACGGTGTTGGATCAACTGAGTTTGCAAAGATCATCAAGGAAGTCGAGAAGGTAACCACGCACTCAAGCCGTGGTGTCTGTATGCACTGTGGTGAAGCACAGGGCAAGATTGCCCTCGACAAGCCGACGACCTTCAAGGAAAAGAAGGAAGCAAAGGGTCAAAGTGGCAAGGACGAAGGATGGCGAAAGCTCAATCCACGTGATGTCCGTGAATGGCTCAGTGGTATCCCTTCGGAACAACTCATCTTCATTGGTATGGACAAGCAAAACCGACCAGAGTGGATTGTGTTGAAGGTGCTTCCAGTACCTCCAATCACCGTCCGCCCATCGATTACCCTCGATAGCGGTGACCGCTCAGAAGACGATTTGACCCACAAGTTGGTCGACGTACTTCGAATCAACCAACGATTGCGTGAAAACCGCGACTCGGGTGCTCCACAATTGATTGTAGAGGACCTGTGGGAACTTCTGCAGTACCACGTTACGACCTACTTCGACAACCAAACCTCAGGAATTCCACCAGCACGTCACCGCTCTGGCCGAACCCTCAAGACGCTCACTCAGCGATTGAAAGGTAAGGAAGGACGATTCCGTAGCAACCTGTCTGGTAAGCGTGTCAACTTCTGTGCCCGATCTGTGATCTCCCCAGATCCATACCTCGGTGTGAACGAAGTTGGTGTGCCAACCAAGATTGCAAAGGAACTGACCGTTCCAATCCGTGTCACCTCTCGAAACCGAGAGCAAATGCGACAAATGATTCTCCGCGGTCCTGATGTTCACCCTGGTGTGAACTACATCATCCGTGGTGACGGTCGACGTGTCCGTATCAATCAGCGAAGCCGATTGATCAACGCCGGATTCCGCTGTCACAACCCAGAGTGCAACGACGAGACCACCCAGCGCCTCGACCTCCACTCCGTGTTGCCTGCACCAAACTTCCTCCCTGGTTTAATCATCAAACCACAAATCTCCATTGCTACCGATGGTACAACAGAGACATCATACATCGTTGACGAAAACGCAACATTGGCCAACCTTCGTGGTGAAGACCTCGATGGTCACCGCTTGCCAGAAGACGATTCAGGTGCAAAACTCCACTACCGATGGATGTGGGATTTGGCTCAAGCCGACAAGGCTCACCCAGAACCTCTTCCTGAACACCTCAAGGTAAGTTGCCCGCACTGTGGCAGCCCTGTTGATGAGTGGGGCGAAGCGACCCGTGTCGAAGACCGCCTCTCGACCATTGACCGAAACGGAAACCCGAAGCCAGGTCTGCTCGTTGAGCGACACTTGATCGACGGAGACGTTGCTATCTTCAACCGACAACCTTCGCTGCACCGCATGTCCATGATGGTTCACGAAGTTCGTGTCATGAAGGGCCACACCTTCCGATTTAACTTGGCTGTTTGTACCCCGTACAACGCTGACTTCGATGGTGACGAAATGAACCTCCACGTGATTCAATCTGAAGAAGCACGTGCAGAAGCTAAGATTTTGATGCGTGTTCAAGAGCACATCCTCACACCTCGCTACGGCGGTGCGGTGATCGGTGGAATCCACGACCACATCTCGGGTGCTTACCTCTTGAGTCGTCCTGGTACACTTATCAGTCGTCGACACGGTTTGGAAATGCTTGGTAGCATCAACTGGGAAGGCGAATTGCCTGAGATTGTCAAGGACGCCAATGGAAAGGAATGCTTCCGTGGCCAAGACATCATCTCGCTGATTATCCCTGACAACATCCACCTGCGATTCCGAAGCCGTTCCAACGACGAAGTTGTTGTCAAGGACGGAAAGGTCGAAGGTACCCTCGACAAGCGTGCGATTGGTGCTGAAGATGGACGTCTGCTTGACGCTATTGTTCAAACCAACGGGCCAGAAGAAGGTGCTCGATTCCTCGACGAATTTACTCGACTTTCGATTGCAGCGTGCACATCGCTCGGATTTACCACTGGTATTGACGATGAAGATCTCAGCACTGAAGCACTCGAAGCGATCATCAAGGCGAACGTGGATGCGGGTGTGGCTGTTCAAGAAGCACTCGACAAGTTCGGAAAGGACGGTCGTGGCTACGAATCTCGCCCGGGTCGAACACCTCGTGAAACCCTCGAAGAAGACATCATGGTCATCCTCGACCAAGGAAAGCAAGAAGCTGGTGATGTTGCTAAGGACGAACTTGCACAGTCTGGTTCAACCAACGCTGCAGTCAACATGGCGATTTCCGGTGCCCGTGGTTCAATGGACAACCTGAACATGATGGCTGGTTCCATTGGCCAAGCAAAGGTTCGTGGAAAGCGACTTGAGCGTGGATACAACGAACGTGTTCTGCCTCACTTCCGCCGTGGTGGACGTGCTGCAGCAGACCGTGGTTTCATCTCCAGTTCATTCAAGCGTGGTCTTGAGCCAACGGAGTTCTTTATGCTCTCTGTTTCTGGTCGTGAATCTCTGGTCGATACCGCTGTCCGTACTGCTAAGTCTGGATACATGCAACGCCGATTGATCAACGCAATGGACGATTTGAAGGTCTTTGATGACGAGAAGTTGTCCGTTCGAAACACAGCGAACAGAATTATCCAATTCAGCTACGGTGAAGACGGTATTGACCCGTCCCGTGGTGTGCATGGTTCCCCGTTCAACATCGATGTCATTGTTGATGAAGCACTTGGAACTGAAGGTGCAACGGTCGACGTTCGTGCTTCTTACGAGCCAATGGCCAGAATCGACGCCGACGATCTCGAGCATGGAGAAACCGATGGAGGTGAGAACTGATGGTCGTCAAGAGTGCAACCAAGAAGAAGCTCATGGATTTGGGCATTGCAGAAAACTACGCTCACACCCTTGCTGATGACAAGAAGTGGGACGATGTCAAGATCCTCGCTGCTGGCGAAATCGCACAGTTGTGTGAAACCGACTCGGAAACTGCTGCAACCATCAAGGCAACCATCGATTCTGCAAACAAGAAAGGTGGAGACTCCAACAGTGAAAACACTGGACCGACCACCTCAGTTCGTCTCAAGCGACGTACTGGCCGTTTGTCCCGTGCAAAGACCACTGCCGACATGGACACATACGACGCTGAAGCAAAACTCGCAACTTATGTTGATGAGTTGGCTGACGACCCAGTGTTCAAGTCCCTTGAAGCAGCGGTTGAAACCAATGGTTCCACACGATTCACCAACCGAATCTTCCACGATCTTACCTTGGCGATTCACGCCCGTGGAAAGAAGAAGTTGACCAAGCCTCAGGCAAAGAAAGTCATCGAAGAAGCAGTCATTGCTTTGGATAAGGCGAGCATCGATCCTTACGAAGCTGCTGGAATTATCACTGCTCAATCGATTGGTGAACCAGGTACACAGATGACCATGCGTACGTTCCACTATGCGGGTGTTGCTACGGTTAACGTCACCCAAGGTTTGCCTCGTATCATCGAGATTGTCGACGCACGGAAGGTTCCTAACACACCAACCATGACCATCTGCTTGACAGAAGACAAGAAGAACGATGCAAAAGAAGCACAGAAACTTGCTGCTGCGATCGAAGTGACCACGACTGTCAACATCGCAACACTCGAAACCGACGTCGCACAACGCCGATTGGTGCTCAAACTCAACAAGGGCAACCTCAAGCAAAAGAACATGACTGGATTGGAAGTAAAGGACAAACTCGAGCGTGCAACACGTCTCTTGGTTCAACCTGACAAGGAGAAGAACCCGGGTACTCTGACGCTCATCCCTGGTGTTCACTCCGAAGAAGATCTTGCTGAGTTGGCAGAGAACCCGCCATCCTACACCATGCTTCTGCAACTCGAAGAAAAGATTCGTGACATGCGACTCAAGGGGATCCCAAACATCGAGCGAGCAAACGTTCAACTCGACGACAAGACCGGTGAATACTACCTCTCAACCATCGGTTCTAACCTTACCCGAGTCAGCGAAATCGAAACCATTGACCGAACTCGAACCTACACCAACAACATCATCGAAATCTATGATTTCCTTGGTATCGAGGCTGCTCGACAAGCCATCATCAACGAACTTCAAGCCACACTTGATGGCGCCCGACTCGAAGTCGACGTGCGTCACCTGTTGATGGTCGCTGACGTCATGACTTCCGAAGGTGAAGTCCGTGCGATTGGTCGACACGGTGTTTCAGGTACGAAGCACAGTATCTTGGCCCGTGCAGCGTTCGAAGTCACCGTGAACCACTTGCTTAAGGCAGGTATTATCGGAGAACGAGATTACCTTACTGGTGTTGCAGAGAACATCATTGTCGGGCAACCAATTTCCTTGGGTACCGGTAGTGTTGAACTGTACTACATCCCTGAGTGATTGTCCAACCATGAGAAACAAAGTGGAGTATGGAGGAATAATATATGGATCTAAGCCGACAACTGAAAAACGCAATTGCAACTGGAAACCTACGATTTGGCCAACGCCAAGCGCTTGACGCTTGCGCTCGTGGCGAAGCAAAACTGATCATTCTAGCTGCGAACTGTCCAATCGAGTACACAGATGACCTGCACGCACGTCACCCAGAAGTGACCAAGTTCCGTGCATCAATGGTGAACCGTGAACTCGGCATCGCATGTGGTAAGCCATTCGCAGTTTCTACCATCAGCATCATCGATGCTGGTGACAGCGATTTGCTCACCCTCGAAACCAACATCGAGTGAACATCATCGCCTCAAAGGCGTTGACCCTCGCTTGGTCACAGGATGGAAGCCTTCATGGCCTTGAGGCTCAAGGGGAGGGTATGGCAACCGTCATGCTCCGAACCGCTGCGACTTCAATCATCGCCTTGATGCTGATTTCGTTTTTAGCGCCGATCACCAGCCCTACATTCCAAGCAACTCCAAACGAACCAGCAGAATTGACTGAATTGAATCCAGTTCAGCGAATACAATCTGGTGCCAGTACCTCGAACCCGATGCTTGTTGGCGGAGGCACGTCTGCTGGTGCAGAATTTGTTGAAGCGTTGGAGTACACTCCAGGTTTCTACGCCTTTGGTGGGAGTTGGAACACCAGCAACGCACAAACCCTTACCTTTGGCTCCCAAACTCTCAGTCCAACCAGCCCATACAGCAGTGAGTTCTACATCGGTGCTGTCGATAGTTCGGGGCAATACCAGTACCTCTTGGGAGCCAATCACAACCCGATTGGCAATGGCGGTATTTCCATCTTCAGCGACCTTGCGGTTGGCATGGGTGGCGAAGTAGCAGTTACTGGGACCTACACTGGAATCATTGAATTCGGCTCCATCACCATTGCAAGTGGATCTGCTGATACCTTTGTCGCTATGGCCGATCCAAGTGGTCAGTGGCTTTGGGCTCATACCTTTCAAACAACAGTCAACAATTCAGGTGAATTCAGCGAACCTTCGGCGATCACAATCGACCAAAACGGTGACGTCATTGTTGCAGGTACTCACCAGGGTGAAACCGATTTCGGTGGTACCATGTTTAACGTCACTGATACAGAAGTATACCTCGCAAAAATCGATGGTATCCAAGGCATCCTCAAGTGGGCCACTTCCGGTGGCGGTGTTGGAAACCAGATCGTTTCAGGTGTCGAAGTCGATTCGATGGGTGACATTTTCGTATCAGGTGTCACTTTTGGCAACCTTATCTTTGGCACCAACTCCTACATTCCTGCAGGAAACAGTGATACCTTCTTCATCAATTATGACGCATCAGGTATCGTCAAAACCCTCTCAGGACTTGGATCACCTGGCATGGATACACAAGTTGGTACCATGGAAATCTCGATGAATGACGACATTTACCTCGGAGGCCTCTATGACGGAACGCTCCAAGGATCAGGTCCATCTGGGTCGTGGTCAATCACAGCATCTCAGGGTGCTCACGATTCCTTCATTTTGAAGAATCCATTCAATACGCTCTCCGGTACGAGTTGGGCCGCAACTGGTGGTACAAGTGCCACTGATTCGATTGATGATATCGGAATCAACTCCATGGATGAAGTCTTCATCGTCACCAGCATAGGCAACACCTACACTGGAGGATCCTATTCAGCAGTGATTGGCGGCAACTTCGATGGCGTTGTTGGCGCTCTTTCCTCGAGTGGTTCATGGGAATGGTTGGAAGCCACCTCTGGAACGGCGTATGAGGTCGGGTATTCGCTGGCCATCAACGAAACCGACATCGTGACGATGGGCGGCGGCCTCGGTGCAGGGTCGATGAGCAAAGGGTCACTTTCACTCACTTCCACAGGCAATAACTGGGACGCTATGATGTGGTCGATTGATCCAAATTCAAAGAAGGACGCCGATTTTGATGGCGTTCCTGATTTTGCAGACAATTGTCCAAACGATTCGAACCCGACACAAGCGAACACCGACGGCGATGCACAAGGTGATGAGTGCGACTCCGATGACGATAACGACGGTTTGACAGATAATTTCCCAGATCTGTGCCCTCGTGGTGGTCAGTTTAATTGGACCAGCAGCCAAGACACCTCAAACCCTCCAGCCTCGACGGATTGGGACAACGATGGTTGTAAGGATGATGCTGAAGACAGCGATGATGACAATGATGGAGTTGACGATGGCAACGACAATTGCCCATACACCTCGTATGCACCTCCGCGGCCAACATGGGTCTCTGATTCATCCAACGACATCGATGGTGATGGTTGCCGTGACAGCGACGAAGACACCGATGACGATGCCGATGGTTTCGAAGACGTAGGTGATGATTGTCCGACCCTTTACGGTACTTCGCTCAACGGAACGCAGGGCTGCCTCGACTCCGATGGTGACAGTTGGGCAGACTCATTCGATGACTGCCCGAACCAAGCAGGAGACTCAACCCTTGGTGGAAAGAACGCCTGTCCAGACGCCGATTCTGATGGTTGGGCAGATATTGATGATGCCTTTGATGACGACCCCACGCAATGGGCAGATGCCGATGGTGATGGCTATGGTGACAATACTGCAGGCACAACTCCAGATGATTGCCCCAGCCAAGCTGGAACATCGACAATGGACCGAATGGGTTGCTTTGATGCTGATGAAGATGGCTATTCGGATCCCGATGGATTCTGGTCCACCGAAGACGGCGCTGATGCCTTTTCCAACGATCCTTACCAGTGGTCTGATTATGATGAAGACGGCTTTGGTGACAACTGGGCTAACGATACGTGGACTGACCGAAACACGAACTGGCCTGGAGAATTCAACGCACAAGCCGAAGGGCAAGATGCTTGTCCAACTCAGGCAGGGACTTCATTCCAAGCCGGTATGGTCGGCTGCCCTGACGCAGATGGTGACGGCTGGTACGACGTCATGGATGCCTTCCCACAGGAACCAACTCAGCAT
>DUIP01000119.1:5995-7117 GCA_013330285.1 Candidatus Poseidoniaceae archaeon | reverse complement strand
AATCTCATCCAATCGTGTTGATTGAAGGTATGCGTGGGACCGCAGAACGAACCGTATTTTCCAGACGCTGGATGGATGATTTCGAATCGGTCGCAGTTGAAGCATCCCCTGATGTCCGTTTCATGCGAATTCAACACCGTGGTCGCTCAGAAGATGGGGACAGAGCGGCTTTTGAGGTGAGGGACACCCGAGAAATCGGGTGGGGTCTCGATCAAATTATCCTCGAGGCAGATCACCACATAGACAACAACATCGAACTTGAAATTTTTCAGGAAAATTGTCGGAATTGGTACCTGAATTTTAAGGCGTGAACCCTTGAAAATTTCCCCATCACAAAAAGCACAATTGGCGATGCTTTTCAAGTGCGCAGGACGCCGGTTTTAGCGGCTTGGTTCACCCAAGTGTTATAGTCGGCCACAACTTGTGATAAATTGCTTCGGCAAGGGGTGCGCATATGGCGAGAAAAAACAACAAAGGCGGGGGCAAGCGTCAGCGAGCCCAACAACGCGCTCAATATGACGAACTGGACAAGTATCCAGTCTTGCCTCCACACGCCTTTGCACGGATTGTTCGTGACAAGCAAACGCTCAACATCATTTACCAGATCATCGAGCCCCCGATGACCAAAAAAGAACAAGAACAGCGAGACGAAATCCTTGACATTTTCATCCGCTCCCTCACAGCAAACATTGACGAAATTGATGCGAATCCGGAAGCCTACATCCGCACGGCAATGGATAAAGTCATCAAATCATACGGTATGAAAATCAACAAAAAATCCAAATCGAAGATTTTCTACTACCTCAAGCGAGACCTCATCGGTTATGGTGAAATGGACGTATTGATGAACGACATCAACGTCGAAGATATTTCCTTGGATGGAACAAACGTTCCGATTTTCGCTTACCACCGCAAGTTCGAATCCGTGGAGACAACCTGTGTTTGGAAGACCGATGAGGAACTCGAATCCTATGTCATCAAATTGGCACAACGGTGTGGAAAGCACATTTCAGTTGCCGACCCGTTGCTTGACGCAACCCTGATGGATGGTTCCAGAATCGTCATGAAATTGGGAAGAGAAGTTTCAACAAGAGGCTCAGCATTCTGTATTCGACGGTTCAA
>DUIP01000119.1:612-5610 GCA_013330285.1 Candidatus Poseidoniaceae archaeon | reverse complement strand
ATGGTCGCCTACCTTTGGATTGCGTTCCAAAACGAAGTGCCAATGCTTTTCGTCGGCGGTACGGCATCTGGAAAGACAACAACGCTCAACGCCATGTGCATCTTTATTCCTTGGCAAATGAAAATTGTCTCAATCGAATCCACACGTGAAGTTAACATCCCTCAACCAAACTGGGTCCCAGGTTTGACCAGACAAGGGTTTGGTGGCGAATCAACCGATGGCGTCATCGGTGAGTTCGAACTGCTCAAGGCTGCTCTTCGTGAACGGCCAGAATACATCATTGTCGGTGAAATTCGTGGTGCTGAAGCATATGTGTTGTTCCAAGCCATGGCGACGGGTCACTGCGCATACTCAACGGTTCACGCAGATTCTGTAGCATCGCTTGTTCACCGGCTTGAAAACAAGCCGATTGACATCCCACGTGTCCTGCTGCCCGCATTGGAAGCCTGTTCTATTCAGATTCAAACACGTATCAATGGAAAACGTGTTCGACGGACCAAGCAACTTGTGGAAATTGTCGGTATCGATCCAAACTCACTTGAAATCATCACCAACGAAGTGTTCCGTTGGGACGTCACCTCGGATGACTTCATCTTCAGCGGCAAGTCCTATGTGCTCGAGAAGATCATGGTGAAAATCAATTATTCGCAAGACGATATGCGTCGGGAATTAAGAACCCGAAAGCGTATTCTCGAGTGGATGGTGCTGAACGACATCCGTAAGGCAGACCAAGTGTCCCAAATCGTCACAGAATACTATGTGCGACCAAACGAAATCCTAGCCAGAGTCGACGGATTGCGTTGAATTGAGGAGTGAGCATCAATGGACCTAACGGCATGGCAAAGGATTTGCAACAGAATCCTAGGTCGTGTTGTCAAGAAACGGGCAAGGGCTGACAAAGAACTCTCTGACAACCTCGTCAAGGGCTCAATGAAAATGATGCCAGAGGTCTACCTCGCCACTGCAATCATGACCACCATAGCCATCACTTTGGTGTGCTGGGGCTTCGTTTCATTGTTCTTTATTCCCGACATTGGCATCATCGCTTATTGGGAATCGATTCAGGACCCTGCGACCCTCGACTATTGTTTCGAATGGGAGTATTGGAACCAAGACCTTGTCGACCCGACAAAACCAGGAAACGGTTGTGATGAATTCGCCTATCAGGTCTTCCCTCCTGCGCTCAAAGCAATCATCATTGCACTTGGTGGCGTCATCATTCCCTATGCGGCATTCAAGTACAACAAAGGTGGAGCCAAGCGAGAAGCCGACCGCCGTGGCGCAATGATCGAGAAGTACCTCCCGTACGCTGCATCCTATACTGCAGCAATGTCGGCAGCAAACGCAACGCCTTCCAAAATTTTCAGGTCCCTTGCCATGAACAAAGAAATCTATGGCGATGTGGCCGACGATGCGGCAATGGTTTACCGTGATGTTACGTTGCTCGGCTACGATTTGATCACGGCGATGAAGATGAGCGTCGACCGGGCCGCCTCTGTATGGTTGACCGAGTTTTTCCAAGGTATGGTTGGTACACTGACCGCTGGTGGACAGCTCAAGTTGTACTTCTTGAACCGAGCAGAACACTACATGCGAGAAAACCGAACTCGCCTACAGATGTTCCTTGAATCAATCGCACTTCTTGCAGAATCATACATTGTCGTGGCTGTTGCTATGCCTCTGTTTTTGATTGTCATGCTCGTCATTATGTTCTGGGTTTCGGGTTCAGGCGCACAAATGTCTGAGGGCATGCTCTACGGCATCGTGCTTGGCTTCGTCCCAATGATTCACGTCGCCTATGCGATCTTGGTGTACACGAGCAGCAAGGAACAAGATATGTGAGGGGGTGAATGAAATGGCAAAACGGAAGAAGAAGAACAAGATCATCGTCGAACTCGATCTTCCAAAAGACGATTCAACCCTCACAAAGTTGTATGCTATTCTGTTCGTTTCTATTCTTCTCGGTTTGGGGACGGCAATTGTATGGTCAACGAATTCCGGATTCATCCCGACTGCTAATGGCGAACCGATGTTCACCAACGTCTACTGTGGCGCCACAGCGACCGACAGCATGGGCAACAGCATGGGTGCTCAATTCCAAACCAATCAAAAGCCATCGTACGCGGCCAATGAATCGTGTTCAATCCTCAAAGACAAGCCCGATGTGGTGAGTTGGACTGGTGAAGAATGGACCTCTGTTTACAAACGAGGGAAAAATTTCGACGTACCCGGTATTGATTCATCACAAACTGGGGGCGTGGCTGTAGCCCAACCTCTGTGGGCAAATTGCAGCGTCAGTGCAGATATCCCAACCGATTACACGATTGCGATTCGTTCTCAAGATGGCGTCATCATTGACTACCACAACGGCACAACTGACAACGATAACAACCCCGACAATGATGGCTGTGCAATGATGATCCCCAACATCCCGGCAGACAACCGTTACGAATTCTTAGCCTTCTCCAATGAGGAAGGTAAATTCCTCTCTAAGGTGACCTTTGATGTGACTGTCCACTACTTTGACGGCATACCTGCCAACATGAATAACGCTTCATTCTGGATTGGTCCTGAAGTCTCCATAGGCCCTGTTGACATCCACCCCTTCATCTTCCTGAACTTCTTTGGTTTGACGTTCTTTTTCCTGCTCTACCCCGCCTCCTACTACTGGGAACGGGTCGAGGGTGCAAAGAACGAAGTCGAAGAGAAGTTCCCGGATTTCCTTCGTGATCTCGCAGAATATTGGAAGGGTGGTCTTTCCATGACGGTGGCTGTACAAACCCTTGCAACCTCCGAATATGGTGCCCTGAATGACGAAGTCAAGAAAATGTCAGATCAGCTGAGCTGGGGTATCAAGTTCAGCGACGTCATTCGCCAATTCGCAGACCGGGTCGGTACACCTCTTGTCCAAAGAGCGATTGCATTGATTGCAGAAGCTGACCGAGCAGGTGGAAAGATTTCGGATATTCTTGTCACAGCCGCCAACGATTCACGTGAATTGAAGTTCCTTGAAGGGGAACGACGGCGTGCGATTGGATCGTACATTGCGGTTATTTGGACCTCATACTTCGTTTTCCTTGGCGTGATTGTCACACTCGCAGTCGTCTTTATTCCTGCAATTGCAGGATCCAACTCAAGCGGTGAAGATGGTGGCGACAGTGGTGGTCAAACCATCGGAAACATGACGATTCGTAATATCGACCCCCTGTTTTTCCTCACCGTGTTTTACTATGGAGTCACCATGCAAGCAGTTGGTAATGGAACCATGGCCGGATTGATGTCAACCGGCCGTTTCTCAACTGGATTCAAGCACTCCGGAATGATGATTCTCGTGTCATTGTTGGTGTTCAATTTCCTTGCATTCACACCGAACTTGATTGGAATCACCGAAGTTCCAGGGCTTAACCCCTCCTCTGGTGCCTTTGTTCCTGCAAGATTGTACTTCGGTGGTTGAATGATTCAGGATGAAGAAGCCCAAGTTCACATCCTTGAGATGTTGACCCTGTTCTGGCTGTTTTTCATGTCAGCGACGTTCCTTATTCGGGTTCATGTTCCAGATGCACCATCTGTAGCTCATGATGCCTCTCTCGAAATTGCTGGTGACGATGCCGTGCGGTATGCACTTGGCTTAGAGGCGGAAATTGAAGGCGAAAGCAGATTGGAAGAATTGCTTGACAATGGCGCTCTTGATGACGCCTGTGCGCTGCTTCAAGACAGCATTGCTGTTGGTAAGGAAGCCAATTGTTGGTTGACCCAAAACAGTGGTGTGGCAACGCCATATGGTCGGACAGGAACACCGGCTGGTGGCACGGTGACAGTCCATCACCTCGTGGTTGTTGATGCGAATGCCTGGACGGTGACCCTCGATGTATGGGCAAGAGGAGGTGCTGCTTGATGCAGATGACACCTCTGAACACCTCAACAGATCGTGACACGGCACAGATGCTGCTTGCCACGGGTGTCGTGCTGTTGATGTCCTTACTCTCAATGGCCATTTTTGGGGTCAAAGTTGCTGGGCTGACCCTTCCTCATGACACAGCATCAGATGGCGTCATCATCACAGCACAAGAGGTTTCAGAAGGACTTCCAGAACTTGTTGAAGCACGAACCCAACTTTGGATTGATGGCGGCCTTGAACCTCTTGATGCCGGTCAAACAGCCATGGATGGTGTTCACAACGACATGCTCCACCATGGCGAAGTTCGTGGTATTGAAGTGAAAATGATTGACATCCAAGTCACAGAAGCAAGTTCGATGACGTTGAGAATTACAGGTGAACTTGGCGTTTCTGATGGTGATGCAATGCTCACCATACCACTGGATTTCACCATCACGCACGAATGATCAGCGTTGCTGATGTTCGTTCCATGCCACATCTAACAGATGTTTGATTCGGTCTGTATCGCTCTTTACCATCGAGAGATCAACGATGGGCCAAGAAGCAATCTTTGCCCGGTCGGTAAGACCGTCTTGGATGGCTCGAATCCGAGGAAACGCCGCAAGATAGCGATCTGCTCTACGGAAGGAATGGGCATCTCTTGAGCGGAGCATGCCCTTGTGACGTTCTTCTTCACTCACTGCCATGACAACGCCAACTGCAATGCCTCCTGCCTCCCTCCAACTCCTCAGAAGGCGTTCACTGGGATTGATGTGTACGCCCTCGATGAGCAAATCAATCCCTTCACGGCGAGCCCGATCGATGGTGGCAACGATACCAGTTTCCACCGCTTGACAGGTGTCGAGCCAATCAATCACTGGCTCGCCTGAGGACCCCTTAGAAAAGGATGAGCGATGGAGATTATCTTGGGTACGTTCAGGATCACAAGCACGCATGATTTCTCGAATAGCATCGGTAGAAAGGAGACGAGCAAACCCCGAATCTGCTGCAAGTTGGACCGAGGCGGTGGATTTCCCTGTGCCGGTCGCCCCCGCAATAACAAGGAGGCGTGGTGCCCGGTCAGCCAGGGTCTTAGCGGCTTGTTCCCCCAAACCAACCTT
>DUIP01000119.1:0-308 GCA_013330285.1 Candidatus Poseidoniaceae archaeon | reverse complement strand
GCCAGGGTCTTAGCGGCTTGTTCTCCCAAACCAACCTTCCGAGCCATACTTCGCTGTGGCATGGGTGCATTGATGAGTCTTTTCGCACAAAGTCGAGGCTTCGATGGGGTTTAGACCAACAAATTGCCAACCGAATGCCTTTGAGGGGACAGCACTTGGCACTGAACATGAGCGCAGAACAGATGTGGATTGCCGGTGAATGGTGTGACGCAGAAGATGGAGCAACGGCCGATATTCTCAACCCTGCTACGGGCGAGGTCATGGCCACCACCCCGAAGGCAACCATTGCAGATGTCAACCGTTGTGTG
>DUIP01000194.1 GCA_013330285.1 Candidatus Poseidoniaceae archaeon | reverse complement strand
TTGTCACAGAGATAGCCGTCAAAGTGTAAACGATGGCCAGCGAAGGCATCAAGTTCGAAATGGTAGGCCTTTCCAGATGGAAGGAATACCCTCATATTATCGAGGTTGTGAAGTTTTAGACGATCGGGGAATTGAAAATAATCATACAGCCAAGTATGATCGTCAAGATTGGAAAAGGTGCCAACAACCTCACCCCAGTTTGGAATGCACTCTCCGCATTGAGCAGGGTTGCCAACAATTGAGCGTCGTTCAATCATCAGTACATCGATGCCATCTTCTGCAAGGCGTTGGGCGCAAGCAGCGCCTGCAGGACCTGCACCAATGATGATGACTTGCCTGTGTTTGATTTCTTTTCGTGCCATTGACATCCCTCACACATGTCGTTGCATCACATAATCGGTGATGTGAAGCATCAAGCTCTTTGCTTGGCTCTCAGGAAAGGCATCGAGTTCTAAGACGGCGCGCTCGAGATGGGTTTTGACAAGAATCTCAGCGTAGGTTAAACTGCTTGAGCGATCAAGTAATTGCATGAGTTCTTCGAAGTGTTTGTCACTAAACGATTCAATCAATTGTGCTAATCGTTGGCGTTCTTTTCCATGCGAGAGGGTCAACGCATGAATCAAGGGCAACGTCATTTTCCCCTCTAGAACATCCGCACCACGCGGTTTACCCATGCGCTCATCACCCCGAAGATCGAGAAGATCGTCGACCAGTTGGAAGGCAATGCCGAGTTCCATTCCGAAGCGACCAAGCCCTGCCGCTTGCTGCTCTGTTAAACCAGCAACAAGACCTGCAGCATGACACCCTGCAGCAAATGGACCTGCTGTCTTTCCACGGACAATGGAGAGGTAATCTTCAGGCGAGGTAGCAAGATTGAGAACGTGATCAAGCTGATGGAATTCTGCAACTGCTATGTCAGCACAACATTTCGCCATCAAGCGTACAATGTTCTCGTCATAGCGGCCTCCAAGGCCAAAACCTTGGACAAAGAGCCAGTCGCCGGCGATGACCGCCTTGGCGAGGCCTGCCCTGGTGTGAATGGTTTCAACACCACGTCGAAGTGACGCCTCATCATTGATATCATCGTGAACAAGGGTTGCCGTGTGGATCATTTCGAAAGCGAGGGCAAGTGGCATGACTTCCTCAACATCTTCACCACCTGCAATTTCATGCGCAAGCAGAATCAGCAGAGGACGCAGGCGTTTTCCACCTGCAAGTAACATCGAAGCGCAGAGCTCTGCGACTTGCCCTGCGCCGTTTTGAATTTCGTCATCAACAAGCGCTTCGAGTGCGGCGTCTACGTGCAGACGCATGACCTCCAACTGGTCGCTCGCTTCCAAACCAATGCTCGCCACGAAGGCTCCTACAACGGTGCCCTTCTTAACCGGTAGTCTCCGCCCTTGTAATGTGAGGAGCAATCCTCGCCGAGGTGAGATGATGACAGAAAAGGTACGCCTTGAGGTCCTCACCACGCCGTCCAACAGGGACGGAGTACGCCGTCAGATTGAGAAAACAATCGAGACAAACCGTACCAAATTTGACTTTGTCATGAAGCAAGTTCCTCACATGGAAAGTGCCATTGAGACCCTCAAGGATGGGAACTGTGATTTCTTAGCCATGAGCGCTCACCAGTGGAGGGACTTAGAGCATAATGGATTGAACATCATTGGTGTTTTGCCTCGAAGAGAACCAACATGGGTTCTCGTTTCTGAAGACAAACCAGAATACCTCCAATCAAAAGCCATTGTTGTCTGCGACCACATGCTTTTGCGCCGGCAAATGAGGCGTCTTCGTTCAGATTTGATATTGATGACCTCGCAAGCATTTGCGGAATCCATAGGCAAGGGCGAGACGTTTGCTCAACTTGATGAGGAGGATCGAGTGCCTTGGCTTGAAGAGTGTCGACAAGAGGAGATGCTTGATGGCTACATTGTCAATCGAGGAGAACACGCAGCTCTGAAGTTCAAGGCTCGCAGACACACGCTTGGTTTGCAAAGAGACAATCCAGAACGAACACACTTTGTGCCCCCTCCATTGCATGGTTTTACTCTCTTAGTGGCTCGCAGCGGATTCCCAAGCGCAACCGTACAATCCATGTGCGACCAGGGCGCATTCATTGCCCACAGGATGGAAATGGCCTTCCTTGCATCAATTTCGGAAGACCTCCACCCCATCACTGGGATCTTTGTTGAACAACGCAAGGTTGCTGCAATTCTTCGTGAAGCCAACCGTTCCAAGGACGAACATACGCTTGAGAGCGTTCTCGATGTTGAACAAAAAATCAAGTTTGCTGGGCCGAGATTGGAAATGCGAATTGAAACGCTCAACCATCATGGAACAGTCACTGCTGCCGCTGAACGAGTCTGTCTGGTTGAGGAAAGCCACATGGGCATGGTCAATGTCCTCAAGGAATTCCAAATTCTTCTCGAAACGATGCAAAGCGAGCACGAGGAAATTCCACGCACCCATGCTGGTTTACCAGAGGAGTTCAGTCACGCACGAGGCCCACTGTTGGACTTGAGCGTAGTTCATTCTGATTCATTGGAAGAAGAGTGAGCTTCACCCAGCAGGGCGTTGTATCCCTGTCGTTCGATGTATGCTTCAAGTTCAACCATCTCAGCAGGTTGATTTTCCTGACTGAGTTCCATAATCGCATCATCGATTTCACGGCCATGGCGCTCCCATGTGCCTGCAGAACGTTGTAAATCTGAGGCAAAACGCTCAACGACTTCGACGGCAGAAAGTGTTGGATTCAAAACAGTGCTCAGCGATTCTACAACCTCACTGTTGGTGCTTCTGAGTTTAGCAAGACTGTTTGAAAGAGCGACCAATGCCGTACGTAATTCCTCGACATCATTTGATTTGGCGAATTTGCGTTGAGCACGATCTAAGTCCTTCCTCATTACACCAACACCGGCGATAATGGCCACCTTAGCCTTCGCAGATTGAAGAATGACATCCTCGGCTTGATCAAGTCTCGAAGCAAGGGCTTCCTCAAAACCAGAGCGTTGTGCGCGAAGGTCTGCGCGAATCATTTCTTTGAGGGATTCAACCATGTCATGTGCATCTTTCAGGCCAGCCTTTGTTGCCTTGACGTTCTTGCCCATGAACCCTGATTTGGTCGACAGGTTTTGAAGCCATTGGCGTTCATCGAAAGAAGCATCGAATTTCACGCTTGAAGATAAATCATCAGGCTCCGAAACGGCGATTTAGCCATCGCATCACGGCGAAGGCACATATACCCCTTTGAGCCGAAACCCAAAGGAAGGTGCTGTGATGGTCGACAAGGGCGAACTCCTATCCGAACTCTATCAAGCACGGTTTGATGGTTTGAAGGAAATCGCTGTGGCCTACAATCTTCCAAAAACTGGTTCAGTTGAAACCTTGAGAGCAAGGCTGATTCAACACCTCATTCTTGATGAATGGGACCTTTCGCCTGAAGGTATTGGAAACCTCATGAATAACGAATTGGGGGAACTCCTGGGGGTCTTTGGAATCAAGAAATCTGGCTCACTTCGTGCACGAAGGCAACGGCTCTACCTCCACCTCAACCATGATGCTAAGCGGCTCATCCCTGAATCTCTTGATTCAATGACACGCGATGAATTACATGCCATGTGTAAAATTCTCGAATTACCTCTTTCTGGTGCAAAGCAGACACTTCTCGTGCGTGTTGCCGGAGTACTGGCCTCCCAAGATGGGGGATGGGGCAAGGTCAAGAAGAGCCTACGAAGGCCTCGTTCCAACGCCAAAGCACTCCCTTCACCCGCATCGCCTGTACCAAAGCCAAGCGAGCCGAAAACAAATCCTACTCACGATCATGAAGCAGTGATTGAAGCGGCAGAACATTTTGTTTCCGAACACCCAGAAGGGTGGACGTTCGAAGAAGAAACTGAACTCCGAACCGAACTCGCCCAAGAAGGTATTCCGATTTCAAAGGCCCCGATAGCATCCACACTCGATGAAGCTCTGCGCAAGGGCGGTATCGAAGAGACCGATCTCGCCGAAGCACCGTCCATGGTCCAAGTCGCAGAAGCAGGAAAAGAGGAACACACCCTTGAGGTTGAAGCCTTATTGCTGGACATTAAGGCGCGCTTGCCGGAGATTGAAGCTGCTGGAAGAGACTTCCTCGCCGTGAGCACCACCAGCGAGCCCGATGACCTCCAAGCGTTCATTCAGAGTCTGAAAAGCCATGGTTTTGCGACCGATGTTCCTGCTGTACAAGATTCGATTCGAACGACGTTAATGGATCTCGAATTCCGGTCTGAGAGTGAGAAACAAGCAATCCACACCATGCCAAATTCATGGCGAGAGCGAGAAGCGCTCAGGGTGTTCGAAAACGCTAGAGAAAGCCTCAGAGGTCAACTTGACGATACACTCGCAGCACATAATGGCGACTTGGTCAAAGCCCGAATGGCGTTTGAAGACGTCGGACGAACAATGAATCTCGACCTTTCGATACCAAGTGTATCTGGTCGACTTCATGCCCTCTTTGATCTGCATGTTGACATCAACCAAGCGCAAGCCCTTCAGGACCCTGCAATCGCTCGAAGAAACCGAATTTTGAGGATCCTCCAGCATGGTGCAGTTCACCTGAGCAACACTGAACGGAGCACACTCGATCGATTAGAACGAAACATTGCTGCCTTCGAAGAACTTGTTGAGACCATTCTGGAGAGCAGTGAGGGGACGTTCAGTGAAGCTCAACAGGCGTTAGTCATACGTTTCCTTGAATCACGTGGATATGAAGTGAACACCGTTGATCTCCGCCCACGTATTTTGGCATGTGCTGGAATTATTGGAGCCGAACTTGGCTTCATTTCACCTGCAGAAATTCCAAGAATTGCACCAGGAATTATGATTTCTGACACCCAAGTCGATGCGATTGTTGCCGAACTCAAAGCCTTGGCTGAGGCGTTCAAGCCCGTTGAAAGGACCGAGATTACTGAGCCTGAGATGGAAATTGCTTCATCGGTCGCAGATGCTTCTGACCGACTCAAGTCTGCCCGCAGCAAAATCGATCATATCGATGATTTACTCGCACGTTTGCGAGGATAATCAGCGGCTTGCGTAGAAACTCTGGATGAGTTTTGTGACCCTTTGAATGTCATTGATGTCTCTTGAGATCATGTCTCTAAGAATTTCTTCTCGTTGAGTGACATGCTGTTCGAAGACATCTGGAGAAATTCCTGCAGCTTTGCAGATAGTTTCACGTAGTTTGGATGGAATTCCCGTTTCCTCAATTCGATCGGTTGCAGCGTTGTACTTCCAAATAATGTTCAAGCGGGGTTTGTCACCCTCCATTCCTGCCAC
Source organism: Candidatus Poseidoniaceae archaeon (assembly GCA_013330285.1). GTDB lineage: Archaea > Thermoplasmatota > Poseidoniia > Poseidoniales > Poseidoniaceae > MGIIa-L1 > MGIIa-L1 sp8160u. Next base: position 1,548 of record DUIP01000194.1, on the reverse strand, counting down.
CTCTGCTACTTCAGTAATCTTACGAGCGGTTTTCCCGTTGACGTGAAGACGTGCCTGGATGATGATGAGATCAAGACCACTCAACATGATTGGAGGGACGCTCATTGGAGGGTTGATCATCCGTGTCACGGTCTCCTGAGCTGTATTAGCGTGCAGGGAACCGAACGAGCCATCGTGGCCCGTGTTCATTGCAGTGAGAAGCGTCGCCGCTTCAGGGCCACGCACTTCACCCACAATGATTCGGTCAGGGCGCATTCGCAAACTGGATTTCAGGCAGTCGTTCATGTCAATTTCTGAAGTTCCATCTGGGCGTTCTCGGCGTGTTTCCATTCGTAGCCAGTGGTCGTGATAGACTTGCAATTCAGCCGTGTCTTCCACTGTGAGCAGGCGTCGGTGCCATGGAATGTACATTCCAAGACAGTTGAGCGTTGTCGTTTTACCAGAACCTGTACCACCCGCAATGACAAAGTTTGCAGGGCGACTATCGAGGCCTTCAATCCAAACCCACATCATTGCAGCGAGGCGGGTATTCACCGTTCCGAACTTAATCAAATCAATCATTGTCAATGGATCTTCCTTGAACTTACGAATCGTGAGGGTTGGTCCGTCAGGTGAGACTGGTGGAATGGTTCCATTGACACGGGAACCATCATGAAGACGACCGTCGAAAATTGGAACCATGCCCGGTCCGTCCCCAAGTGGGACATTCGTATAGGAAGCAATATTCTTGGCAATTTGCAATCCAGATTCATTATCGATGATCAGATTGGTTCGACACATACCGAACTTTCGGTGTGCAACCTTGACCTCTTGTTCCCCACCGTTGTACATGACTTCTTCCAAATTATCGTCATCGAGGAGAAGTTGCAAGTCGCCATGTGGATTGGGTTCAGCAACCCCGTCTACATGGTAAATTGGCGAGGGGTGGTTGCCTTCAGTGTAAATCGTCACTCTTCCGTACTGCTCTAAAATTGTTTGAGACATCGTTCATCCTCCAATCATCACTACTGCACCGAGGTAAAGGCCCATGGACAAAGCAATCCAAAGTGGCATCCACCATAGTGCGTCTTTGAAGCGCCCTAACATGCGTCCTGAAACACCGAGAGCAACCGCTGATGCGGCTCCAAAGAAGAGAGAAAAGGTTTGATTGAAACTGTCAATCTGAAAACCACTGGAAGCTGGGGCGAACAGCCCGACAATGAAAGCGATCAATACAGGGAGTCCGACGGATACGAACATGACGATAAGAAGCCCCCGTCCAAGAAGTTCTTCTTCACGTGTGTTCATCAAATCGTTCAAGCGTTCGTAATCCATAGCGAGGTCTGAAAGGATTTGTTGCAGAGGTGCATCCTGCTCAATAGCGGTTTCAATCAACACCATCACCCTTTGAACCTGAGAGGAACGAGTCTTGGCTGCAAAAGCCGATAGTGCTGCTTCGAACGAAGAAGAATGGCTCTCTTCGAGGGTTTCAAGGAGGAGTTTACCAAGTGGCCCGGGGACGTTTCGAGATTGTTCCATCATGGCTTCTTGAATACCTCGACCTGCGCC
>DUIP01000131.1 GCA_013330285.1 Candidatus Poseidoniaceae archaeon | reverse complement strand
CGAGCCCTCAATGGTCATGGAAACGAGTTCTGTTTGAGGGGGGTTCTCCATCGTTATCATGTTAAAATCTCCAATTGCATTTTTTATTTTTCAATTGACATATCACATACGGAAAACGCCGAATCGATCGTTTGGAAGAGGAGCGTTTCTTGCTGCCCTTATGCACAACCCAAGCACATCGCGGGTGTCCCTTGGGTCGATGATACCGTCGTCCCAAAGGCGAGCGGTCGAGTAGTAGGGGCTCCCTTCGGTCTCGTACTGTTCAAGAATAGGGGCACGGAAGGCGTCCAATTCCTCACCGGCCATGGGCTCCAAGCCTTCTCTGGCACGCTGATCTTGCTTGACGGTAGTGAGGACGTCTGCAGCCTGTGGCCCACCCATCACTGAGATTCGACTGTTTGGCCACATGAAGAGGAACCTTGGATCGTAAGCACGGCCACACATGCCGTAATTACCTGCACCGTGAGAACCACCGATGATGACGGTGAATTTTGGCACGTTGACGCAAGAGACAGCGGTAACGAGTTTAGCTCCATCTTTGGCGATACCACCAGCTTCGTAGGCCTTACCAACCATGAATCCCGTGATGTTTTGGAGGAACACCAGTGGAATCCCACGTTGACCGCACAACTCCACAAAGTGGGCACCTTTGAGCGATGATTCAGAAAAGAGGATTCCGTTGTTGGCCACAATGCCAACTTTCTGACCGTGGATGTGGGCGAAACCACAGACCAGGGTCGTCCCATAACGGGCTTTGAATTCGTGGAATCTTGAACCGTCGACAATCCTTGCAATGATTTCCTTGATGTCAACAGGAGTGCGGTTATCGCTAGGAATCAACCCAAGCAAGTCCTCAACATCGTGTGCGGGAGCCTCGATTGGGGTTGTTGGCATCGGAGCAAGTTGTTGAGGTCCAATGTTCTCAACCACGTTTCGAACCATACGCAGTGCTTCAGGTTCGTCTTCGGCGAAATGATCTGCAACGCCAGATTGCACGGTGTGAACTTCAGCCCCTCCGAGTTCTTCGGCTGAGACTTCCTCGCCCGTTGCAGCCTTGACCAGTGGTGGGCCTGCAAGGAAGATGGTCCCGTTGCCTTTGACGATGATTGACTCATCCGACATGGCAGGCACATAGGCACCTCCTGCCGTGCACGAACCCAAAACCGCCGCAATCTGTGGGATTTTGTCACCCGACATCCGTGCTTGATTTCTGAAAATACGGCCAAAGTGGCCAATATCAGGAAACACTTCATCCTGCATTGGGAGGAAGGCCCCGCCTGAATCAACCAGGTAAATGCAAGGTAAGTTGTTTTCATGGGCTATGGTTTGTGCACGGATGTGCTTTTTTACCGTCATTGGATAGTATGATCCGCCTTTGACCGTAGCGTCATTGGCCACAAAAAGACACTCGCGACCATGCACGAGGCCGACGCCTGTGACGATTCCTGCGGAGTGGGCACGCCCATCATAGAGTTCGAATGCTGCAAGTGGTGACAGTTCAAGGAAGGCCGTACCGGGATCGATGATTCGCTCAATTCGCTCCCGTGCCAGAAGTTTACCTCGGCTTCGATGACGGTCGACGTATTTGCCACCGCCACCCATCGAAGCCACGTCGAGGCGCTCGCGCAACGTTTCAATCAATTCGAGATTGAATGATTTACGTTCTGAAAACTCAGGGTCTGCTCGATTCACTCGTGTTGGTAATCGGTCCATCTTCACCCCTCAAACAATGGCAGGCGGAGGCGACATTTAACCCTATTACAAACGGACAAAGCCTCGTTAGACTCCAAGGGTCAATCGACCGATGTCACGCAAGCCCGGAGCAAGACCGACAATCAGCACGGCAAGAACGATCAAAAGACGGAAGTGGCGTTGACGTTGTTCCACTTTCATTTCAGAGAACAACCAAACAATTGCGGCAATCAAACAAGCCTTCACCAGAGTGAACAGCCATGCCCCCTCACCGTACTCGATCCCAACCGCTTCATTCAGGCGCCCACCGAGGAGGATCACCTCGTTGCTGACTGGATGTTTCTCACCATATCCAAAGGAGTCGATCCCCACCATGGTTGCAAAGCCATCACAAAGTTGACCGAAGACCATGGCCAACACCATCGGTGTGGCGAGCAAGCCTTTGCGGGAGAGCAATTGAACTGGGTGGTGTTGTGTGAGATCACCTGCTTTATCCCAAACATCCAAGCGGACACCTTCAGGAAGAACACCTGCTTCATGACCACACAACTTGAGCTGTCGCAGATCTTCGATACCAACTCGATACATGACAATACACACCAACGCCGGAAGACCAAGGACGACGAAAAGAGGCCAAATTGGCGTCGTTTCAAGCACACGAGCGCTTTCTTGAGCCCATGGTGTGGCTAAGAATTGAGCCCAATGGCTCAATCCAAGAACAACGGCTGCAGAGCCAAATGAAATCAAACCGCGGGTGATAGCAGGCCAATGTTGAGTTTTGAAAAATGACCAAATCAAGGTGACAAAGGCAGCAACTAAGCCAGCAATGACCCAACCCTGCCCCATATCTTCGTGCACGATGTAGGATGGTTGGTACAACAATCCCCAATGAAACATCAGAGCAATCATCAGAATTGGAATCAGCGAGATTCTCACCTTGGCTTCCATCTTTTCAGTGGTTTGACCGTCCCATTTTCCGGCTAACCATTGAGACAATACAGCAATGCCAACAAGCCATGCAGCAAGATGAAGGTGAATCAAAGGCGAAATAAACAGCACATCCAGTTCTGATGTGAAGAAATCTGCGTCTTCCAGAACGCGCATCACAGGTGCAAGGCAGACCCAAACGACGAGTGCAATGGTCATTCGATCGTCGCAAGGAACATTCGCTTTGCGAAATAACGCCTGCAAGATAACGACGCAAGCAAGCATTGAACCTGTGTAAATTGCAGTGTTTTCAGGCGAATAACCGGCATCGCCAGCTGCACCTGCATCTTTTGTGATTGGATCCCAAATAATTGGCTTGAGGCCTTCATCCCAAACCGCTTCATTGGCGAGAACCAATCCGGAGGCAACGGTTGCAATCAACGCAAGTGCTGCCCAAATGAGGATTTTCTCTGTCCTTGAATACTCTGAATCAGGAAGCGTTGGTTCTGAGGCATCCAAGTGTTCTTCCAGTGAGATGGTTGACATGGCTTGCCCTCAGTTTTTGCTGTGCATCACCCTCAATATTCTTTGGGATTTGCTCGACGAAGGCTTGGAGCCTTTCTTCACTCTTCTTCTTGGGAGAGACGAGCGACGAGGTCTGCTTTCTTTCCGCCAACTGGAAGGCCTGCTGCTTTGCAGCGTTCCTTGAGTTCTGCCACGGAGAGCGACGAGAGATCTTCGACCTCGTCTTCGCCTTCTTCGTCGTCTTGAACGCCGAAGCCTCGTGGTTCGTGGACTTCAATGAATGAAACCTTGCCACATTCAACAGCGTCACGGATGGTGGTGACCAAGCGGAACTTGAGCATGGCTGCGTTGGTGTCGAACAACATCGTTTGTGGTAGGACAACCATCAAATCATCACCATCAAAGCTTACTTCGAAACCGCTGTGACCTGTGTTTGCTTGAAGAAGAGCAACGACTTGGTCTTCCTTTCCTTCAACAACATCGACAACCTTGAACGAATACTTGAGCGACTTTCCAGCCATTGGGTGGTTGTAGTCGATTCGTGCTCG
>DUIP01000216.1:11261-12722 GCA_013330285.1 Candidatus Poseidoniaceae archaeon | reverse complement strand
ACGGTTGCCGTGTGTGCGGACTCATTACGCCTGGTCCTTATGGTGAAGAAACGATACAATTCGATCTAAACAATTCGAAGGGGGGTGATGATGATAACTGAAACTTGTAACACGTGCCAAGGACCAATTCGACGATGGTTCTGCAGCCTAGCTGGTCGTTTTTTGCGAACCTGTAAAACCTGCGACGAATGAGTCGTAAGCGTTGAAGCCGGATGGCTAAATTGGGCATCGTACAATGTCTGTCAACATTGTACGGTGTCCTTCAATGTTCATTGTAGATGATATGCTGTAGCTGAGAACGTAAGTGCTCAAGGGCAATTTCTACGATTTCAGATTTGTTAAATGACATTCTTCTTGACAAGGCAAGTTCAAGAATTGCGTTCGCTGGATCATCGGTTTTTTGTATTGGCCGGTACATATCAGCATCGAAGAACAATTGTTGAATTTCTTGAACTGCATCCCACGTTCGGTGTGGAAGACTTAGTGCAGAAGATCTTTTTCTGATCGGTTCGAAACCAAAAAACGCTTTGTGTGTCCATTCGATGGTTTCGCCTTGCTGAGTAACGACTCCAGAAGCGGCGAGAACATGGCTAGCAGCATCCCAATTGATTGGTTGACTATGTCCAGAAGCGTCCCTGAACAATTGAATTTCTCTGAACTCATTCGCTCCAGATTTACTCGTGTGCTTGATGAATTCGCGCACAAGTACGTCCGCATCTTTGAGGTTCGCTTCACGTTCTCCTGTGTTTTCATTAAGCGCCACATAACGGTCTCGCGTCGTTCCCGTAAATACAAATCTTGGGTCACCTCGCACCTTTCGCATGATTGACCTTCTGAGGCTCTCAACCTCTCGGTATTCGATGTCCTCATCACGGTGTTCAATAGAATGAACCAAAATGTTCCGTAAATACCGTAGTGGAACAGGCTCTCTTTTTTCATTCAAATATTGGATGAATTTTTCGATGTAATCTTCGTTAGTGAACCCTTTATGCTCGTCACCGGCCATATGTATCCCAAACCACCGAATGTATGACTATTCTTATAGTTGGTTGAATTAAAAGAAGGAAATCTTTCGTCGACTACGGCTTAAGACCAGAACCGCCGTGTTCGTGCATACTCGATTTCTGCCTTGTGAATCGCTTCGAGTAACCCTTCCATATTGTTTCGCTGGGTGCGCCTTAACAGGCGCTGTGCGGTTGCTTCACCAATCCCCCGCCCCATTAAACAGACCACAGCCTCATAGCCGCGGCTTTGAACAAGATCCGCATTTTTCATCATACGCCCCTGGTCCTTCTCATCTTCAGAGGCAACCCATCCTTCAAGCATTGACTGCATGCTCTCTCGGGCACAGGCAAGCATGGTGCCAGAGCACTTCGAACATTTGCGAATGCCTTCAATTTCATTGAACCGAGCCACTCTGAAGCGACGAACATTGCCACATTTGAGGCAGCAGAGCACCGC
>DUIP01000216.1:4409-10873 GCA_013330285.1 Candidatus Poseidoniaceae archaeon | reverse complement strand
GGAAGCAAGAGGTCGCGACTCGATCGGTTGGACACACCCATGGGTCCAGTTGGTGATACTTCGAGGGAAATCAAACCAGTTTGTATGGCATGAAGGACATCGCGTGCACCGGTGACGTCCATGCGTTCATGAAACAACTTGTCGAGCACCTCCTCCATCACCACGGTACCTCGGTATTTTCTGAGCAAGGCTTGAAGATTGATTTTTCGAGGATCGACACCATGGCGTAGGATTCCAAAGGTCTTGGCGACTTGTGCAAACCTCCATCGCACTTGCCTCGAATTTGGTAAAGTGACACTGAGCAATCCTTGCAAAGCATCAGGTGGCGTTTCTGTAAGCCATCCAATGATGTGTTGGGCGTATATGTCTCCAGTCTGTAGGCTGATCCTCGTTGGTTCATTCACCAACCGACCCCATTTGCCAGTTTTAGTTGACGCCATGGCCATCAAGAAGTGGCCAATTGCCTCATTGATTCTGGAACCATGGCATGAATTGATGACAATGGCATCCTCACGTTCTTCAATCGTGATTTTTCGATCTGTGGCTAGGACGCCGGTCAATTCCAAGTGATTGGTGATGGTTTCTGCCAGAATCCCCATCGCTTCATCATCGATTGGATGCTCCTTCAAGGTGGAATCCCGATCGGCGAACAGTGCATTGACATCGAGGATGCTGTCGTCGTGTTCAATCGGTGCCTGATAGGCTCCAATATCTTCAGCAATGAGGTGACGCAGTCGTCCTATGTCCCGAGCAATTGCCTTTGGAACTGGAGGAAGTTCACCAACCCATTGTGGTGCACTGGCTTGATCCGAAACCGGGGTGACAAGCAATTCTGACTGTTCTGGGTCTGCATCGATGATCATCCATGTACGCCCCGCCATCACGAACTGGCGGCGAGTTCCATCATCGTCTTCCCCACTGTCGTTCAATGACAAGACGAACGCCTCGTCGACGTTCCCTAGGCTTCTTCGTGTGACAGCATCACGGACACGATACGATTGCTTGTCTGGAATCATCGACAGATGGTTTGTGACCCATTGGCGGGTGCGTCCAGCGGTTGAAAACCAACCTTTTGCAAAGGCTTCAGGGACATCGACCTTCATCTCCTTGAGTTCAGTTGGAATCTCTTCATCAGGGACGTTGTATTTTGGGCGCTCCTCTGGAAGCAATTGCTTCTTTGCTTTCGCTTCAGCTTGTGCATGAGCATAGACCTTGGCAGGCCATCTGTACCAAGGGACTTCTTTTGGGTCGGGGGTATGACGAATGATCCAACCGTCTGCAAGCACCTTCAGTATGGCTTCCGTGTCATGTCGATTCCATCCTTCAAATTGACAAGCATTACCAATGATCTCTGTTGCTGTGTCGATTGGTACGGCATTATGGGAATGCGCCATCAGCACGAGTTGATTGGCCACGACAGATTTGGGCCGGTCGCGCCACTCGACAGGTTCGATTTCACCAAACATAGCGCGTCGTGCGACCACTGCCCCTTCCGAAATTTCATCGGCATCCCATGCGAGCAGATGGCCTCGTCCGACGCCTCCAAGCCGATGGTCTGCTCGTCCGACGCGCTGAAGCATTCGGTCAACAGAACGCGGGCTTTTGACCTGAATGATGCGTCTGATCTTTCCAACATCAATTCCAAGTTCGAGACTGGAAGTGCACACCAGCCCTGCGAGTTCACCGGTTCGTAATCGATCTTCCATCTCTTGCCGGGTGTCGGCGGCTAATGAGCCGTGATGTACGCCGATTTGAACATCAGGAGCCATGGTTTGAAGACGATTGGCGATGGTTTCGGCATCGTTTCTGCTGTTGACAAAGACTAGGCAAGGCGGTTCACTGCGTAGCACCTCAATCAACCGTCTGAAACTCGCATGCACTCGTGGCGTGACGCCAAGTTCGATGCCACCAACTTCGTCTTCTGCAAGCGGTTGTGCGCATTCAACAGTCAAATCAGTGTCACGTTCACCCATGGCAATGATGGCTTTGCCTCGCTTGGGGGACAACCATTCAGCAACCTCTTGTGGATTTCCAACGGTTGCAGAAAGTCCAATCCGTTGCACTTTTCGCCCCGAAAGGGCTTCTAATCTGGCCAGGCCAAGGGAGAGTTGCCATCCGCGTTCACTCGCTGCGAGGTCGTGCACTTCGTCAACAATAACGGCTCGAACAGAACCAAGCAATTTTCTCAAATTCTTACCAGTGAACATCAGCTGGAAGGTTTCAGGTGTCGTGACCAAGAGGTGAGGTGGTTTACGGGTCTGGCGTGCTCGTTCGCTCTGACTTGTATCTCCGTGACGCAGCCCAACCTTGAGCCCAACATCGTTGGTGATCTCCTCTAGCCTTCGGTCCACGTCTCGATTCAACGCTCTGAGTGGTGTGATGTAGAGGATGGCCAAAGGATCCCAATCTTCACTCAAACATCGATGCAGGACTGGGAGAACGGCGCTCAATGTCTTGCCAGAACCTGTTGGAGCGATGATGATTCGGTCTTCACCCGCACACAGTTCTGGGAGTGCAGCTTGTTGTACAGGTGTTGGCTCCCACCCACGTTTTTCTAAAGAAGAAGAGAGTCTTTTGTCAAGAATTGAAAAGACGGTCGACATACTCTCCCCACCCTCTTCGAGTGGTCCTCATGGCGACCTCTTTTGAGGATTTGCAGTCTCGAGGCGATGGCAAAATATGGAAAAACAAGGTACTGCGACTCAATCATCGTCGTACTCGTCATCCTCATCATCATCGTCTTCTTCCTCTTCGTCCCAATCTTCTTCCTCGTCAAACATGCCATCGCTGTGATCAATGCTTGTTCTTGCGGCGATTGAGGCGACACCAATCAACACAATGATTGAGGTCACGATAAAGATCCATGCCAATGGGTTTTCACGAGGCGAATCGAACCATCCAAGGTACTTCGGATAGGCCATTTCAACGGAATGCTCAGCACTGTTATCGTCGTCGTTCACCTCAATAATGAGGTTGTCACGATCGACAACAACTCGCAAGCGGTCGACATTCTTAGCGCTCCAGATGGTCGTCACTTCAATGACTTCATTGGAATCGATGCCACTCAGTGTGACTTCATCGAATGGCTTTTCTTCATCACCAGCATAGAAACTGACCTTGAATGGTGCATCGTTGTCGCCACCCGTGTTGATGACCAGAGCGCTCACCTCGACGCTAGCGCCTGGTGAAACGTGGTCGTCAGAGAGGTCAATTGATTGGACCCTCAATTCAGGTCCAACAGCACCAAGACGAATCCATTGGCGTTCGAAATCAGTATCGTTTGCGGCCAATTCTGGAACCGGGCTGGCTTCAGAGTTTGACACAACAGGGAATTGATTTCCTGCAGCGTCATATCCGCTAATGTAGAAGCCGACAAAGTCGCCTGCTTGTGGTGTGATTCTTCCACCATCGGTCAAGTCAACTGCTCCTGTCCAAATGACATTTTGGCCGTCCTGTTGCATGCCGAGCAAGGTCGAACCTGCTCCAATGGTCACCGTCCGTGTCGCATCACGCATCACCCAGTGGACCATTTGCTTCGAGCCAGTGAGGTCGGCATCTTCCGTGCCATGGAATTCAACAGGGACGAAGGTAAGGTCATTGTTTGCGGAGATATCAATGACATTGATCGGTGTTGTTCGCTTGACGACACGAGGTGCCGCGTCATCGACAATGACTTGCAATGTTGTGGAGACAAGCGTTCCCGTCATGTCTTCGCCTCGTCCAGGGATGTTGGTGATCGAGATCAAGCACGTGCGGGTCGGCGAGGACTGCAACGTCGATGCAGCAGAGAGTGGCACTTCGACGGAGTAGTGACCTTCTGAGGTCAGCGAACCGTCGCTCCACATCTTTTCTCCATCGAACACTTCGACAAGAATACCGACATCTCGAGGTGCAGGGACGCTGCTGCCTTCATAGACAACGGTTCCAGTGAAGGCTAACCGGTCGTCCTTACGGACCCTACTTCCATCTGCCACTTGTCCAGTTCGAGGCTCACTAATGTCTTCGATGAGGTAATCGCTCGGTGCAAGCATCAAATCGTTCTCCACCCTGAAGGTGTGTTCGAGCAGGAGAATACGATCTTCAAACTCAGAGCCACGTTCCTTGTAAATCAAGGCGACATCACCCATTTCTTCATCTGGCCAATCCCATCCAATTTCAAAGTTGAACGTCAACTGAATCCAAGGCAATCCAGACTCATTTGTCGTTTCATGCATCGAACTGGTCGACAAGAGATTGATGAAATCACTTTCCGACCAGAAGGTGTCATTCATTCCAGAGTAGGAAATTCGTTGAGCATCACGCAACGGGTTGGGCCCTTCGAAATCAAAGACTAGGGAAATGTGCTCGAAATCAATTGCAGTGTTGGCATCAATGAAACCAAGCGTGATGGTTTGTTCCATTCCAGCATAGACGTCGCCATCGTCTTCATGGCCGTGCCAATCCAATCCGGTGAAGACCGCACTCGAATCCTTTCGTGTTCTGAATGTGGCGTCATCATGGAGGAATCCTGCTTCAGATTCCAGCATTAAGACCTCATCATCCTCACCAATCGCGGAGTAGAAGAGTGGATTGCCAGCCTCGTCACCACCTTGCCAGAAGTACGACACTCGACCCATATTTGGGTTCCTGGAGTGATCGATGGTGGTAATGAACCACTTGTTCTTGGCCTCAGTGGTGTTGTGAACGGTTTTCATTGCGTATTCTTCAGGATCAGCTTCACCATTTCTATTCGAGTCGTGGTCTGCTTCGACCCAGTACATGAGTTCGAGGCTCATTGGGTGGCCAACCTCGTCATTGACAAGCACCTTGACTTCCTGCTGCACACTTGCAGCCTCATAGCCATCGTCTTTTGGTGCGAAATTCATTCGCTCAGGTGCTGTAGCATCCACCTTGTAGGTTCGTTGCCAATCACCATTGGATGGCATCACATGTGCTGGATTTCGCTCATTGTAGGTTTGCACCTCGTAGGTCAACCCATCTGGGACATCAATTTCAGGCAAGTCAATGCCGATGAAGAAGGTACCATTGTTGTTCGTCGTGTCTCGCGCTGTACTTTCAACCCAGCCATTGCGAGAGATTCGAACGTCGAATGCGCTGTCCTTTGGAGCGTCTTCGGTGTTTTGGAACCACATTGCGCCTTGGAAGTAGAGCGTCTCACCAGCAGCGACCCACGAGTTGTCCGGGACGTCGTCCATCGTCAGACGCCCGTCGTTGTCACGGACCTTGAGCCAGCCCAGTCCAAAGCTTCGGTTGACGTCCATCGTTTCCGTGCTAAGCAAGTCGAGTGGAGAATAACCAGCCGAACCGCTGTTGTCCAAACATCCAGTCTTGAATCGGACGCCAGTTTGGTCGGGGAATTCAGCGGTCACATGGAAAATCCAGTGAATTTCGAGAATACCATTGTTCTCCACCGACCACGAAGAAGCATCCATTTCGATGTAATCCTCAGGATCATTGGGGCTCGGGAAGACGTCGCCATTTTGCCAGGTCATCGTCGGATTCTTGGCGATGGAGTTGGTTTGCAGGGTAAGGGTCGCTTCAGACATGCTTGTTGCGTCTTCACCAATGATGTGCCGTGTGACCACTTCATATGGTTGCAATCGTTCATGCAACACTTCACCAACTGGAATTTGAATATCGAGGTTGATGGTGTTCACGGTGTAGGTGATTGAGAACGACTCAAGGCTGAGAACACCCGCAGATCCGGATACGAGACCGATCGAGAGGTTGGCAATCCCTGCTCCAGTGTCAGGAATTCGGTCGTTAAGGCACTTGAGAAGGTTGTTGGCACCAAACGAGGCAGTCGTAGGTACTACGGTGAATGGGCCTAACAACGCCCCATCGCTTGCAGGTCTGCTCCAGCACACAGGTGTTGTCCACTCGCTTGGTTTCGCAGGGTCCAAGAGTCCGCCGATTTCGATGCCATATTCTTCGGGAGCATCAGCATGTTGTGCGATGCTGATGTTGGAAATCGTCGGTGTGTTTTGAGAGTTGGAAGAACTGAGTTCGACCCTCAAACACATGTAATATCCGGTTGGATTCATCGTTTTTGTTTGCCCTGCTTGTGTGGTGGTCCATGACTGGACCCCTGTGGATCCTGAGGTGCACGTCGAGGACGATGAATAGCCATAATTCACTCGAATCGAGGTTCCAGAAGGTGTTGTAGCGTCCCAATCAAGCGTAGCAGCAACGGTCGTTTTTACTCCACTGCCAACATATTGATTGACGTACATGTAGGCGGAATTCACGTATGATGTGGTGTACTCGACTCCAATACCATCGAGGATTGGGGTTGCGGTCGCGGTTCCATTCAATGTTGCTCGCCACAGCAGGCTATTGCTTGCGCTGGGGAAAATGACGGTTTGTCCAGCATTGACATTTCGCCAATTCGCGCCGCCATCATTTGACAAATCAACGCTAATGCTTGTTCCGGATGGCACGTAGCCAATGATGCTCTTCACTTC
>DUIP01000216.1:0-4008 GCA_013330285.1 Candidatus Poseidoniaceae archaeon | reverse complement strand
GAGGTCGAAGTTGGTGTGCGGGCATCGAACAGTGCTCCATCCCCATGATGGTAGATTTTGTGCCGTGATGAACTTGGGCAGTATGCAGTGCTGTAGTATGAACAAGAAAAACTGAGTTCCCCATCTTCTGCTTCGACGAGTCCGAAATGACCACCTTCTGTCACTGGCTTAACGCCCATGTGCTCGATGAAGTTTCCATTGAATGTGAGGAAGTGATGGTAACTGTCGTAACTGTAGCCGACGCCGCTCTTGTACGACATATCGTACTCGTTGTAGATGATGGTTGGGAAGTTCACGATAAGTCCGGCGCCATATCGGCTTGGAATCGTCGATGAGGATCCAAGCGTCCAAGTTCCATTGACGGAAGACGGGGATGTCTTGTCGACCTCGTTCAGATAATGTGTCTGAGCAGAATAGCTGTATGTTGAGACCCACATCTTTCCAGTGGCGTCATCGATATCAACGCCCGTGACATAGTTCGGACTGAAGGACCACGATCGCTCACACTTCCATTGCATGGTGCTGGAAATGGACCATTTGGTGATGTAGTAGTAAGAATCGTGCGAGGTGTAGACATTGTTCCCATCAACAACAGCATCGTACATTCTGTAATATTGGCTTGTAGAACATCCATTGGTGTTGATGCTTGCCGTCCCGATGTACGCCCCCGTGGTAGAATTGATTCGAAGGATGGTTGGCAGTGAAGTCAAGTATTGGTTTGTGTATCGCATAACGTGATACTCGTCATCAATCAAGACAACGACGCCAATGTGATTCCAACCAGCCGAGGTGCTGACGCTCGTTTGAGGGAAGACTTTGGTCAAACCTGTGTAGCCTTGATCGCCGTTGGCCACAAATTGCCCAGTTGTGTTCTGAACTGCAGACCCTTTCGATTGTATTTGCTGGGTGCGACCGAGGTCGATTCCGCTGTCGGTTGGGTTGCCTTTCAGCCCCATCTCTCGTGAATCCACGTTGACGTTTTGACGGTAGCCGGATATGAATGGTGAAGGGGGTGAACCTGACCATGAGCCATCACCAACCCCGCCAAAGTGGGCGTTTGTTGTGAAATTGGTGTAGGTTGTTCTGCTCGCTTCGCCAAGGAGTCTGAATTCCGCAGACGTTACTTCAGCGCCAAACGGAATTGAGAGGTCTCCAGCAGTTCCATTTCCACTGCCAGCAAAGGTTTGGGTGTACGATGAGGTTCCATTTTGAAACTGGGTCTCAGTGGTCGCTCCAGCAGCGATTGGAGCCATCAAAGAAGTAAGGAAAATAAGGACCAAAAATATTGCTTTTCGCATTAAAATCACCGTATGTCCCTCGATGGGCCTTCGGCCCACCCCCGCCAAAGCATTTCAACTTCACCCCGGACCGTCACTTTCGTGTCAAGCGTTTGTCAGGAACGCAACCAGGTTTTTCTCGCTAGCAGATCTCCGATTTGGTTCAAATGATTTGACAAAGTGTGAACGGCAGGGAAAGGAAGCCTCAAGAAGTCGTTCGACCTCTAAGGAACGGGGCGAAGTATGGTACTGGGTCTGATTTCCAAATGGTGGGCTGCACAACACGGACGGCAATTGGGGTATGCAGCAACGGCTTCAGGAGCCCTCGGCATCCTGTTTTTGACTTGTTTTGGTCAAATTTTGTTCTTGCAAGACAGTTCGACATGGGGCGACTTCACCGGAGCGGCAATTGGAGGGGGCGCTGTTTCTGCGATTTTGTTGCTTCTCGTGCTCCCCGAATTTTTCACATTGCGAGGTCACGCCTTGCTTTTGGAAGAACTGATGGAACTTGAATCAACATCTGAGATTCGACGAAGGAAAGCAGACGGTAATGAATCGGCTTCCGCACTCGGTGCTGGTCATGAAGCATCGTGGACGGCATTCCTTGAAAGCAAGGGACTTCGACGGTGAGTCAGAGGGGACAGTGGTGACGGACAGCGACCCACTGTTGAATCTCCTGCGAGAAATGGCTCTTGCAGCTGGAATGATCGCTCTTCTCGTGCTAGGTTTGTTCGCCCACACAGGTTCGATGCCACCGCTTGTGGTCGTAGAGTCTTCATCGATGATTCATGATACCAACGGAGAGATTGGAAGCATTGATGCTGGCGATTTAGTGCTCGTCCACAATCAACCGATGGACACCGTCACCACCTTCGCTGAAGCATCAAATCCAGCGCATCCTCGCTACGGCTATGAACAGCACGGAATGGCAGGTGATGTCATCATTTACGACAAGAACGGTGAAGGGGGCACACCAATTATCCATCGTGCTATTTTGGAAGTGGTGCCTAATGTGATCAAGAATCCAGACCGAAGTGCTGCACCTGACGACCCCACCGTTCTGCATTGCCCGGATGGCGGAAGTTATGATGATGCCGTCATCGCACTGGATGGACTGTACGGGGCGTGCATCATGACGTGGAATGTTCCTGGTACAAACGTGGTTAATCAATCAACGATTACCATCGCTTTTGACGGCGAGGATGCAGCGTATTACGATTGCAATCGCCCAGCTCATGCGAATGTCGAACCTTTCCTCGTTGTTTGGAATTGGACGCCTTCACAAGCGGGGATCATGACGCTTGGCGACAATAACAATTGTTCCGTTGATCAAGGGCCAAGCGCAGTGAACGGCTCAGCCGGCGTTCACAGTGCATCGGGCATCGTTCGTCCTATTCGTGATTCATGGCTCATCGGCGTTGCAGGCGGCGAAATTCCTTGGCTTGGTACTGTCAAATTAGCACTGAACACAGACCCTGCATCACCCGGGACAATTTATGTTCCAAATTCTTCATATTTTGCTCTCTTTTTGGTCGTTGCAGGCGTTTTACTTGCTCCGATGGCCTTAGAACCGGTGCTGAATCGCTTTGTCAAAAACGCCCCGGAAATCAAACAAGCAACGGATGAAATGGAAGAAGAGTAGTCATTCAGACAACGCTTCCTCGATCAACAATTCGCCCCGTGCAACGGCCAAGGCCAGTTCAGCAGAGATGGTTTTTCTGCCGTTACTGATCGTTCGACTCCGGCGTTGTATCTCCTTCAGTTGCCCTTCGGTCGGGGTGATGCTCCGTTGTTCCCAAACCCTCCGACCTCGCAACATTGCGATTCGAACTGCAGAAACGACGTGATTGTGGCGCAGTAACCCCTTCGAGGTCTTTGCCTCATTGACCTCTTCCATCCAGAAGTTGGCAGCGATACAATCGTTGATGATGTGGTCCCTCAGCAGTGGCGCCCCATTTCCAATTCGTACCTTGCTGACCTTATGTTCGATGGCCTGCTCGATGGTGCGAATATGATCTACAACGCCCTCGATATGTTCCAATTGAGCCATACCCAACAGAACACCATCGCCCATCCACGCCACGCCAGGACGAGGCCCCGGATCGATGCCAAAGGCCAATTCACGAATCCGGTGAACGCCACGTAAATGCAGCATGGCCCGCTCCAGCGCTCCTTCGATATCATCGAGTGATGCAGCCACGGGGTATCCTTCATCCTCACGACCTAAGATTTCCAATTCAGTCGCAACCCAAACCGTTGAAGCATGTGGCAGCGGTGCATTCTGCTCAAGCAGGTCAAACTTTAGTTTCCGCAGTTTCAATGCCTGCATGAGCCTGAAGGCTAGACGGAAGTCAGCGGTTCGGACTGCCAGCCTTGTCACGGGTTGGAATGGTACGGCGGGGTTGAAGGAAGTTTGTGTGCTATGGCCAAACACACACGATGTGAATTTGAAACAATTTGCGGGTCTTTTTCCGAAGTTATCAAGAACGATTGACAACGATTTGTCGTTATGTCCAGCCAGTATGAACGAGAGTTGAGGCAAGTTCTTGCCGGCGTTCCAAAAGGAGTTGAAGGCGTCATAAAGTCCTGCAGCACGGTGGAAAAAGAGCGAATGCGGCTCGTTGTCGATCGTCCTTTTTTGGTGGTTCGAGCAGCTGGATCTGGGATGGAGGGCACCGGAGATCTTCTCGCATTACGTGGCGATTTATGCTTCCCTATCGAGGTGAAAAGC
>DUIP01000177.1 GCA_013330285.1 Candidatus Poseidoniaceae archaeon | reverse complement strand
GCGTTGAAGTTAGCACCGTCGTAGTACATTTGCCCTCCAACAGAATGGACAATTTCTGAAGCTTCCAAAATATCTGCTTCAAACAGCCCAAGTGTGTTTGGATTGGTGATCATCATCAAGGCAGTCGTTTCATCTGCGACTGCACGAAGTGCATCCAAATCGATTCTTCCATCAACACGGCTTGGAATTTCCACAATTTCAAAACCACACATTGCTGCACTTGCAGGATTGGTTCCGTGTGCAGAATCTGGTACGATCACTTTGGTGCGTTGATCTTCGCCTCGCAATCTGAAGTATTCTTGCACGCATCGAACCGCTGTAAATTCGCCTTGCGCTCCTGCAACTGGCTGGAGGGTGACTTGGTCCATACCTGAACAGATTTCCAACATATGTTGCATTTCGTGGTAAATTGAAAGCAAGCCTTGGAGATGATG
The DNA here is from genome assembly GCA_013330285.1 of Candidatus Poseidoniaceae archaeon. Classification (GTDB taxonomy): domain Archaea; phylum Thermoplasmatota; class Poseidoniia; order Poseidoniales; family Poseidoniaceae; genus MGIIa-L1; species MGIIa-L1 sp8160u. The sequence continues at coordinate 3,471 of DUIP01000177.1, read as the reverse complement.
TTCTGGCTGGTGTGGATGGACATCAGCGATTCCTGGTAATTGGGCAATGACCTCGTTGATTCTTGGGTTGTGCTTCATCGTGCATGAGCCGAGTGGGTAAAATCCTGTATCAATGCCGAAGTTTCGCTTTGACAGCCAGGTGTAATGACGTACCATCTCAGGTTCAGAGATCCGTGGCCAACGTGGGGCTTGCTTTCGAAGAAGCGAATCGGGAATGGAGAGTTCCGAGGCAGGCAGAACCGGCGCGGGTTGTGAATACCCCTTACCCGGGGCTCCATGATGGTCAAACAGATGACTCATGCTGCCACCCCCTTGCTTGCAGCCCACACTTCGATGTGTGCAGCGAGAAGTTCAATCTCATTGGCTTTGGTTTGATCTGTGAAGGAGACAAGCATCCAATTAGGCTGGTTGGGATACCAGCGAGCTAAATCGAAACCACCAACGATCCCGACGCTGTCAAGATACGCAAGACAGTCTCGAGCAGTGCCTGGTAATTCAATGACGAATTCCTGGAAATGATGGCTTGAAGCGTGAGGGATGCGAACGCCGTTGATCGAGGATAATTTTTGCTTGCCAAGTGCGCAAGCTGCCATATTACGCACGGCCAAGTCGTGGAGCCCTTCGGGGCCTAACAACGACATGTGCATGGCACCCATCAAGGCAATGAGGGTTTCATTGGTGCAAATGTTGGATGTTGCCCGATGGCGACGAATGTGCTGTTCACGTGTGGACAGGGTGAGGCAGTATGCTTCCTTACCATCGACATCGATGCTGCGACCGACAATTCGGCCAGGCATCAATCGAAGGTAGGGTTTGCTGCAGGCGAAAATCCCGTAAATCGGACCGCCACCAGTGATTGGACTTCCAAGCGGTTGACCTTCGCCGACCACGATGTCTGCGCCGTAGGCCCCCGGGGCCTCAACCAACCCGAGCGAAACCGGCTGAACAGCAACGATCAACGCCGTGTGTTCGCCGATGATTTCTTTCAGCAATGGCAGACCACCATCGAGCACGCCGAGTGGGTTTGGTTGTTCGACATAAACACCACATGAACCCGCTGCTTCTTGTGCAGATGAGAGGTTCACTGTCCCATCGGGATTGTGGCGGAGCATTTTGATTTCAATTTCTGCACCTTGGCAGTAATTTTCCACCACCGACATTCGGTCGGGAGGGGTTAACTCCGAGACATAGACGGTGTTCTTCTGAGTTGCTTTTCTCGTGTGGACACGTACGCTGCAAGTGATGGCTTCAGCGGCTGCTGTGGAACCGTCATACAGCGAGAGATTGGCAATAGGTAGACCAACAAGTTCCGAGATTAAGGTTTGGAATTCCCACATGGCTTGCAGCATACCTTGGCTGACTTCAGGTTGGTAGGGTGTGTAGGAAGTAAGGAACTCTCCACGGGTGATCAATTGGAACACTGCTGCAGGTACATAATTCCTGTACAATCCAGCACCAAGGAAGGAAACCCGCTCACCAAGGGCAACGTTGGAGCCGAGCAAACGTCGGGCGTCTGCAATGATTTCTTCTTCTGATTGTGCATCAGGGAGTGGCAATGGCCCTTTCATCCGAACATTATCGGGAATATCGGCAAAGAGGTCCTCCATTGAGGACATCCCCATACTCGCAAGCATTTCGGCCTCGCGGCCCAGATTCGGCAGTTGGTCGACCATAACAATACAACCTCCCTCTCGGGTGTAGTATAAACCGAGCGCGGAACGGTGATAATAATCGCCCTTTGGACCTCTGGAACAATCACGCCGAATACCTCATGTCCTCTGTCACGATAGAGGCGCCATGGCGAGCGTGGCAATGGTGGTGTCCAACGCATGCTCTCCAGACCCAAGAGTACTTCGCAGTGCCAAGGTTTTAGCGAATGCTGGGCACGATGTTACGGTCCATGCTTTTGACCGAAATCAGTCCTTTCCGATGAGTGAAGCGAGGAATGGTTTTCGAATCATGCGTTACCATCTTGGATTATTTTCTTACGGTGCTAAATTAGCGACACTGAGGGGACTTAGGAGGTTTGTCAGAACCGTGACTTCAACCCTTTTGGCCAGCCCACCCGATTGTGTGTATTGTCACGATGCAGATACGTTGGCCATCGGCACGAAGATCGCAGCGAAAACCAGCACTAAACTGGTCTTTGATATGCACGATTTACATCACACGTGGGCTCTTATGGACAAACCTAATTCTTGGCTAAGGCGGTTTGCTGCACGTCAATTGGAGCGTAAAAGCCTCTCCAGAGCACGTCTGGCTGACTTGGTAATCACAAGTTCTGGAATGAAAAAAGACGGAATGTATCGAGGGTTCAGAGAATACTTAGAGGACAATAACATTGCTTCCATTGTGGTGGAAAATCGTCCATACGTTCAGAACAATATCCTGAAAACCGCTGGAAAGGAGACATGGACTGTGGGCTATTTGGGTAGAGTGAGGGAAATTGAAACGTTTCAACTGCTTGTACAAGCCATCGAATCCATGCCGTCCAAGGAACGACCCAATCTGAAAGTTGCAGGAGATGGGACAGCTCTCGAGGCGGTGCATGAATACCTCCTTGAGGAGGCAAGTCGCCTTGGTATTCATCTCAGCCTCAGTTCAGCATTTGAAACTGAAGCACTACCAGAATTGATTCAAGATGTGGACGTCATGTTTGCAATGTACCCACCGCACCGTGGAAACATCATGCAAGGCGCCCTTCCCGTGAAAATGTTTGACGCTGCATCTTTTGGCGTCCCTACACTCGTCAATTCGGGTTGCCTCATGGGCGAGGTGTGCGAATTCGAATCGTTGGGTGCAGGGGCAAAATGGAACGATGTGGCTTCAATTGCTGAATGCCTACGATCGCTCAAATCAGTGATTGTGAATCTTGATGACATCGGCCGAGACCAGCATGCTATGCTTCTTGAAGCCGTGGAAGCGATTCTGTGATCACAAGAAAGGTGGTCGCACAACAACCGCCTTGACCGATTTTCGTGGGCTCGCAACAACAAGCACCTCATCACCCTCACTCACATTGGCGAGGTAGCCTATGCCGATGCCTAGATTTTCCAAACTTGGAGCCGGTGCCCCAGAAGTCAAAGCGCCAATGCTGGTACCATCAAGGAGCGTGACTGCTTTACCCGGTCGAGGAAGAGGCCCTTTCTCTGTGTAGCGTATGCCCCACCAACGCTCGTCGCTATCGTTGTGGCTGATGACTCGATGCTTGCCGATAAAATCATGTTCAAGGTCGAGGCCAAATGGAACGTTTGTTTCCCAAGAATCACGCGATAAGAAGGATGCATCATCACCTTCTGCAAGCGGAGGCCAGCAGAAGTCAACACCAGAAAGCAAGAATCCTTTCTCGAGGCGAAGGGTGTCACGGGCACCGAGTCCAACAGGTACGGCTCCAGCCTCAATTAAGGCACGCCATAGGCGTGGTGCTTCAGCATTTGGAACAAAAATTTCGTAGCCTGCTTCTCCGGTGTA
>DUIP01000074.1:3672-5647 GCA_013330285.1 Candidatus Poseidoniaceae archaeon | reverse complement strand
TTTGAAGACAATGCCATCGATTTCATAGTCATAGCTTGAACGTTTTTGACTCCATTCAAGGGTGTAATCGATCATCTCGGCATGGAGTGGTTTGCTTTCGAAAACACGCCAAGGTGCGGGTTCGATTCCAATTGAATTTTGCAGGTAGTCAAGCAACTCGCTATCGTTGAGCATTGGCGGTGGGTTTGAAACGAATTTGACATCATAGGCGCAGAACACCAAGTCGGATGCCTTGGCTTTTCCATCTCCATGCTTTTGTCGAAGTGCTCCCGAACAGAGGTTTCGTGGATTTGGTGAGACGTCTTTGTACTTCGTTTCGAAGACATCGAGCGGCATCACAACCTCGCCCCGCACATGGCAGTCCACTGGGAGATTGAGACGCAATGGGATATTGGCGACCATTTTGGCATTCAAGGTCACATCTTCGCCGCGCTCACCGCTGCCGCGTGTCGCCGCTCTGTGGAGGTTTCCAGCAACGTATTCCAATGAAAGTGCTGAACCATCGAGCTTTGGTTGAGCGAGATACCGCACTCCTCCGGAAGTGGATTGAGTCACGAAGTGGATGATGTCCTCGTCAGTCGTCCCTTTGTCAAGCGAGCGCATCGGAAACCTGTGTTCAACTTTGACAGTCCCCGGTAGCGGTTCGGGGCCAACTTGGTGAAGGATTTCATGATCTGGATCAAGTTGTGTTAACTCGTCCCACAAGGCATCAAACTGCGCATCTGTGATTTCGGGGGAAGCGTGGTTGTAGTACAGTTCGCGGTGGTACCGGACCGCCTCGGCCAGATACTGAACACGTGATTCATCGGCCATACTTACTCACCCATGCCAGAGGATATGAAGTTCACGAAAACTGCAGTCCAAGCAATTCTACATCCGCCAATGGGCATCGTGTCATTAACGCCTTTGTCAAGATTCGAAGATGGATTTCGGCGACCACGTGCACCCTTGATTGAAACATATGACCTGCATGCACATTGTTGTCATCGTCAGACCAACAACAGTGGATATGAGTGAAGGCTTTTCCATCCTGAGTGCGAGCGATGTTGCCTGAAAGGCTCACCAACTCTGAAGGGGCATCGAGATGCCTTCGTTGGTAGATGCCATCTTCATCCATGTAGCCATAAATGGTCTCTCGGGTGCGACCAATTCCGCTCGTAATTGCTGCAGCATCAAAGCCGACTTGGTCGGCCAAAGATTGCAGTGAGGCGTGGATTTCTTCGTTCGGGTCAATCCTGACAAAAAGGTCCTCTCCGCTCCGGGTCCATTCCATGATTTCCCCAGAACGAGGCGCTTATTGACAATGACGCTATTCTTCTTCAGAGGTGGCAGGTCCATCTCGTGGCCATTTTCCGTCCGGATCGAGAGCTAATTCAATGCGTGAACGGGCTATTGAGAGGTCGTTCTGTGCTCCGCCCAAAGGCAATGGGCCAAAGATTCCCCATCCCTTTCGTAGCAGCATGATTCGTCGAGTTGGTTGGCGTTTTGACAAGCGAAGTCGTTGCCATTCGTACCTTTGCCCGTCGGCGAAGGCGTGCGTACGCGTGACGGCATAGCGTTTGGGAACCAAAAGAGAGATCAAATGCAGACCAAGACACACGTCCCAAGCAATGGCGTAGGCTGGATTGGTGTTTGATACACCGACAAGCCCCCAAGGCAGCACCATCATCGCCGCCATTGAACCAAGGTTACCCCATTGGCGGATGAGTTCCTGTGCACCTTCGCTTTCCCAAGCAAAACCACCATTCGGCAACTCACCCAAGGTTGGGACATCGAGCCTCTGCCGGGTCAACCAGAAGGCGTCCCAAAGGACGATGACAAAAAGAACCGCAACCGCCATTGACGCAAAAAGGTCAGGGGAAGGGAGAGATGGTTCCATGCTATCACCTCACAGGTGGGTTAAATCAAGTTCACCAAGATCATCGCCGCCGCCCTTGCGCATGCGGGCTGCAAACAGAAGGATCGCTGCGACAAC
>DUIP01000074.1:2726-3274 GCA_013330285.1 Candidatus Poseidoniaceae archaeon | reverse complement strand
GTTCCCTCCATCACATCGGGTATGCCATCATTATCGTCATCCTGGTCTGCAAAGAGCCATGTGGTCATGCCATCAGGACAATTGACATCGTCGGGTTGGCCGTCGCCATCCGTATCCAAAAAGGCACAAGCGTCCATTGGATAATCGTCTCGAGCGTCTGGAACGCCATCGTTGTCGTCATCTGTGTCTTCTTGATCTGGCCCACACGGATACCCTATCTCTGCATTGAACCATACGTCTGTTTGTTGTGTGTATGTGCACGAGTTTGTCCAATCGCCATCGGTATCAAGTTGCGTGATTTCAAAATCAACAGTATCACTGGAGGTCGCCCCAAGGGCATCGGTCACCTTTGCTTCGAGGACGTAGAATCCGTAAGGAAGGTCGGTGATGTTGTATTCTGGTTCATTCGGCCCGCGCATGACTTCGCTTCCCGTCGCGTCGGTGATGATCCATTCAACAACGAGGTCTTGGGTTGCATCAAGATCGTCGCTGTAACTCACTTGGGCGTTCAGTGGAGTCGTTTCCATGGCTCTTTGGCCTGGATAGGG
>DUIP01000074.1:630-2339 GCA_013330285.1 Candidatus Poseidoniaceae archaeon | reverse complement strand
GTGGTGTTCATGCCCGCCGTGTAATTCACAGTCATCACCTGCACTGGGAGCCCAGTGGCAGTGGCAGTGATGTCCATTGATGCAAGAATTGTGGTCGATGTTTCCACAGCGACGCTGGTTGGGATTTCAACCAAAACGGAGGTGCCTTCTGATTGTGAGGAATGCTCTGGGTCGTGGCCGATTGTATCGATTTCAAACAGCACTGCAATCGGCATCGAGTTCACTTGTGCATCGAAATTGAATGTTGTCCACATGATGATGACTGCGTCATCAAAAGCTGAAGTTTGTTCAGCGACAACGTCGACGAGGTTGACTTGTATGTCGCCTGACGCGGCCACTTCTCCAATGATTGAGCCGCCTTCGATTCGTGCCGAATAATGATCTGCTGAAAGAGCGACAGAGGACAAGAGATCTGGTGAACGGAACACGATTGGTGCCACAGAGCCGTCCTCGATGTCCGCATGTAAATCGATGGCAACCGCATAGTTCGCCGCAATCATCTGTTCAACAATCAGCGCATCCATCGTGCGGCCGTGGTGGCTCGCAAATGCAGTACCTGCGCCTTGGCCATTCAGAATCAATCCGCTGATGATTCCGGCGGTTTCATCAAAATCAATAGCAGGTGCGCCTGTGACTTGAATCTCGCTCAAATCAATGAAGCGGTTGTTGATGCCTGCAAGGCCGCCCATGCCCCCAACTGTGCCGTTGAGGTCAGAAACAGCAAACGATCCGTCAATGGATTCAAGCCATCCAATGTAGCCTGTTCCTGTGAATTCTGATGCATCGATGTTGTTCATTGAACCGGTGACTGCTGTCAATTCGAAGCCATGAGTCATGTCGCCACTGAGTGTGAGGCCATCGACATCGAGGTGAGTTTGTCGCGCCCAAACCCCAACACCGTTACAATTGCTAACGCTCACATCTGACAGCACAAGATGTCCAGCGGTGGCGAAGGAATTGATGCATCCACTTCCAGCATCGTAAAGTGCACTCGAGATCAGTTCAATGCTGGCATTGCTGCCGCTTGAAATCACAATTAATGGGTCTGCGCCGGAGGAACGAGCAAATTCTGAGCCTGTAGCCGTCAGTTGCCCATAGTGGGACACCGTCACTGCTGGCGAGGCTTCGAGAAGTGAAGTGGCTGAAAGGTCAATGGTCGAAGAGGTGAGTGACCCAAGGTGTAAGCCGCCCCAACGAGCGCCTTGTCCTGTGGAGGAGAGGGTGGCGTCCCCGGCGTTCATTGTGCCTTCCACAGTAATGGTGTGGCCTTCCGAAATGCGCAAGGAAACACCGTCATCGAGACTCAGGGTTCCTGACTGCCCAACAATGAGATCGCTGTCAAGGAAGTACGGGCTCCACTGGGATTCCAGTACGAGCCATTCATCAAGCGTACCGCTTGAAATTCTCGATGCCATGAAGGTGTGATCGAAGGAGGTTGTCGAGTCCCAGGTCACGAAATCAGTGAAAGAACCAATTTGCAGGTTGATGTTTTTGATGCCCCCAAGGGTCTCGCTGCTGTCCGTCACTTGTCGAGCAGTTGCTGTCGTACTCAAACGGCCTTGCGCGTCGGTGGACGCTACAGCGCCATCGACGGAGATCACAGCCCCCTCAACAGGGTCCCCCTGATCCAAGACACGAATGTTAAGTTCAGAAAGAATGTTCAATTCAGCACCCGTTAATGCGGTGACGCTGCCCGATACGCTGCCGGC
>DUIP01000074.1:0-252 GCA_013330285.1 Candidatus Poseidoniaceae archaeon | reverse complement strand
GTTTCCATTGATGTCCACGCGTTCTGAAGTTCGAAGTGTCTGACATGCCCAGGATACATTACCGTTCACGGTGAAACCATCGGCACTGCCAGAGGAGAGGACACTGTCAAAGCCCATCGTGAAGGATTGGGCCGTCATTGTGGAGCCATCTCCTAACAATTGGGCGCTGCCTTGGACGTTGACCGCGCCATCCGGGAGGATGACTGCGGTGTGAGCAAGTTGCAGGCCACTCCCTGTTTCGAGGGTGAGATC
>DUIP01000197.1:5754-5883 GCA_013330285.1 Candidatus Poseidoniaceae archaeon | reverse complement strand
ACCCCGAGAAGTGAGGGACCAAATGCCCATGAAGACGGTGAACACCATCAAGGCTATTTCTTCAATATAGACCTCAATTGCGCCAGGATTCATGGCTGCATGACGATAAACTGTCAAAAGATGCCATGT
>DUIP01000197.1:0-5412 GCA_013330285.1 Candidatus Poseidoniaceae archaeon | reverse complement strand
ACGAACAAATGAATCAGTAACGACCAGCGAAAGTGAAACCTTCGCAATGCCTTGTCAGCCATCGCAATTTTTCGATTGCTCCAGGTCAATCCGTTCATCAAACCGAAGGCAGCCAAAGAAGCAGCTGTGAACACAGCAATATCGACTGTTTGCGGTTGAATGAAAAGGCTCGGTGAGTGTAAGGATGCGTAGGCTGTAATACAAACCGCTCCGAAGACAAGGACAATGACTGCGAGCGTCAATAAGCCAATGAATCCTTGACCACTTTTGGGAGCGCTCGCTGGACTTTTTCGTGCTGCTATGGATGAAGCCCATCCCGCAAAAGATCGGCCTTGCGCTACTGCCCACAGGACAAATAGACCAGCAAGACCCAAAGCAAGCCAAGTTGCTGCACCCTCCGAGGTGAGGACGAAAAAGGCAATGGCAAAGATCAACGCTAAGGAAAATGGAAGGGCCAAGATGCGGGTGCTGAGGAGCAGTCGCTTGAACAGTGGAGGCCGTTCTTCACCCCATGGTTGGAGATGGGTCCACGATCGAATGCCTTCGATGTTTGAAAGAATCGCTGTTGTACAATACCCAAGTGCAATGGAAGTGAATCCGACTGCAGCCAAACCGGCGTCTCCATCAGCTAGGGCGTACAAGAATGTGGAGGTGATGACCAATCCAAGCAAATGAGGCATCGTCTTGAATGAGAGAAGGGTGGTCAACAGGCCCCATAATGAGGCATCGACAGCAGCCAATTCACTCAAGCGGGCTGCGTCGCTTTCTGCCGCTTCAACCACCGGCTCTTCTTGTTCCACGGTGTGAACCACAAACCTCTGTGTTTTCATTTTATGGCCGGATTGACGCTCAAATCTATTGAAGGAGAAGGTATCCCCGATTTTATGGCCAAGCGTCCCTCCAAGGCACTCAGGGGCAAACGCCGTTGGCTGGGTGTTGCGTTTGCTGCTGAGATTCAATCACGAAACGAGGCCAAAGAAGTCATCCAACATACCTTTGGCCACCTCGCGACGAAACAACCGATTCGATTGATGGATTTCCACCCTCACGGGAGCGATCAAGCGACTGCAAGCAATGTTCACCTTGAAGGAGGGGAAGACTCCAGTTCTGCTTTTGGTTACGGTATCCTCCAAGTTCCACATGACTCGTATACAGAAGTGAAAACCATTGCCCAAGATGCAGAGTCTATGAGTCGAAACTCCATCCGCAGTTTAACTTCAAGTGGTAAGATTCGGCTTGTCAGGGAGCGCCTTGGTTTAGCTCGCCCTCCACGGCAACGATGACCACTACGTTCATGAAACGCAACCAATACGGCGATGCATGGCTGGTGGCGGGGCTGCTCCGAGCATGAAAATGAGTGATGTGTTCCTTCTTATTGGGATGAGCATCATTCTTGGCGGTGTCATCATGCACGTGTGGACCACGCCTACGAGCCTCGATGGAGATACGCCGACGCTGGAGAACGGTGCATCGATGATGAAAGGCGACACTTTGACTTTTGAAATCAACCCAACCAATGCCTCGATGATCACGATTACAGTTGAAAATGAAGATGGCGAAACCGTGGTTGAAGAGGCATGGTCGAAAGCAGAGGGTGAGAATTTTGAATATGTCTTCGAAGCAGATGTTGGTGGCTTCTACACCTTCGAAGTGACCTTTGATTCTGGCGAAGGCGAGGCTTATGTCGATGTGAATCGAACGTCAATGATTGACTTTGTTGCCTACCCGATCGGGATTGCTTGTATCGCTTTTGGCGTGTACAAGCGAACGATGGAATCTGATGAAGTCATGGATGCGGAATTAGAAGGTTAAATCTGTCGTAGATTCGACCATTCAAGGTCCTCACCATCTTCGATGATGGCCGTTTGATTTTGCTCATTGATCAGGCGTAAATTTCCCGCTTCTGTAAGCCCGTCAATCGACCAAGTTAAATTTCTATAGATGGGTTCTCCAAGATGCTCTACGGCCTCTATAATTTCCTGTTCAAGCGAAGGGATAAGGGCGAGGTAATTTGTTGATTTTATGTCGTCTCTTTTTTCAAAAAATGAAGCGATGATGGCATGCAAAATTTTCCTGTATTCTGTTGCTTTCTTTGCGCTCCACCATCGTGACAAATCTGCGATTGGATACGGGGGCTCTGTTTGCTTGGCCAGCTGAAAATTAATTCCAATGCCCATCACGACTTTGCCAATCTTTCCCTTACTTTTGCCCTCGATGAGCACGCCTGCGACCTTGCCGAGCTTTCCTTCCTGGTGAAGGAAGATGTCATTTGGCCACTTGAGGGCCATCACTTCTCTCGGTACACCGAAGGCTTGGTTTGTCCGAAGGATGGCATAGCCGCCAAGGATCTGCATCAGGCCAGGTGCAAGTTCAGAGGTACCATTTTGAATCAACCAAGAACCTGCAAAACATTCTGCTTCACTCGACCAAGCACGACCACGTCGACCACGCCCAGCAGTTTGATGCTTGGCAAGGAAAAAATCGCCCTCAATCGATGCGTTTTGTAAGGCTGATTGATTGGTTGATGGAATGGATTCAAACTGATGGGTGCTTGCATTGGCAAAAGGATTCCAAATCGCAATCACCCGCAATTGTTCACCATCGGCAAAAGCGTGGGTCGCGACACAACGCGCTGCAAAGCCGAACGAATGTGCAGACTTTTCCGCCCCTAATCCGCGTTCATTGCCACTGACCAAGACAAGAATCAAACCGTTTTTGGTGATAAGTTGGTTTTCCCTTACATGTCGCATGAGGCGTGGTATTAGTCCGATTTGGTCGGTGTCCAATAACGCTGCTTCTTCGAGTGGGCCAAGCACGTGTTCCATCTCAGATTCGGGGGTGATGTATGGTAGGTTCCAGACCACAATGTCATGCGCTGTATCGCCCGCCCATTGAGTATAATTCCCATCGATCAAGGGGCCAGGCCCCCCTTCATGGACCTGAACATCAAAGTGCCATTGTTTGGCATTGTTGCGTGTGGCAGCAACCGCAAATGGATTGATATCGCACGCCCTGACCTTGTAGCCCAAACTTGCTGCGTAGAGTGAAACTGCGCCCGAGCCACAACCGATTTCTAACAGCTGCTTTCCCTTTCCAGGACCAATCGTTCGAAGGGCTCGACACAGGAGATCGGTGTCTTCCCTTGGGGGGTAAACCGTCGCTGGAATGGTCAGGTCGAATATGGTGCCATCTGGTGTGGTCCAAGCGCGCCGCTCAGCGGAGCGCCCGAGCCGCGAAATTTCGGCTTCGGAGTCGCTCAGATTGAAGATGCCGTCTGCCATCACTTCCCCCGATTTTGGCGAGATGCACAGAGGCTATATTGCTATCCGCTCAGAGAAAATCGTGCAACCCCGCCCTTGTGAGGGGATTTTGTGGAATGACTTCGGCTCAAAACACACGGACTGTGTTCGATTTATCAGCAAAAGAATGACGCCGCAACCTATATGAACAGTTGGTAAGTCGGGCAGAAAGCCCAAGGTGCATTATTGGGCCTGTAGCTCAGTCAGGTAGAGCGTCGGACTTTTAATCCGATGGTCGCGGGTTCGAACCCCGTCAGGCCCGCCTGACTGAGTTTCCGGCCTTATTTTGCAGGGCTGAGCGGGGAATTTGGATGGTAGTAAAAAGCGCAACGAAGAAGCGACTCATGGAACTCGGCGTCTCCGAGGAATTTGCACACAAACTCGCTACCGACCGAAACATGACCGACATCAAGGCCATGTCTTCAGACGAAATCGCATCCACCCTTGGAGAATCAAAAGACTCCGAACAATTCGTCAACACAATGGCCATCATTGCAGAGCAAGGATCCCGTCGACGTGCAGCGAAAAAGAGCAAGAAAATTACCATTCGCTCGAAAGCAATCGACGATTTCGATCGACCCGAAATCACCCTCCGTTTCAACGCCCTCAACCACGAATTGGTCCCCCACCAAGAACTGGTTGGTGCCCCAAACATCTCGGAAGAAGAGCAGTACGAAATCGAAAGCAAGGAACTCGCTCCTTGGCAGATGGTTCAACCTGACGAAGAAACTGGTGAGGACCGCCTTGCAAAGGAACTTCTTCCAAAGATTTTGATCACTGACCCTGTCGTTCAGGTCATCAAGGAAATGTCTGAAGCAGAAGACAACGCTCGTCTTGCTGCCGACCCAGACCACAAACCCCTCGCCGCCGGTTGGATCGCAGACCGTGTGTTGAAGGTTGTCCGCCAATCCCCGTCGGCTGGACAATCCGTAGCTTACCGCCTAATTGTGGAGGGTAACTGAGGAGGGATTATCATGCAGGAAATTATTCAATCATTTTTCAAAGAACGCAGCCTTGTTAACCACCAACTTGCATCCTATGACGACTGCATCCCTGCTGGAGACAACAACCTCTCTCGAATGGAGAAAATCATTCGAAACATCCGAGTCGGAACCGATGAGGAAATTGACGACGACGATGGTGGTTTCATCAAACTCGACGTTGTTGACCAAGACATCACCATTCGCCTCAAGAACATCCAACTTGGCGAGCCAACCATTCGTGAAGCCAACGGCGCAGAACACCCTTCGACCCCGATGGAATGCCGTCTGCGCAAGTTGACCTACATGTCCCCAGTGACCATTGACTTCCAGATCTTCCGAAACGGAATCCGCTCCCCTAAGGAAGAAGCTGTTCAAGTCGGTAGCATGCCAATCATGGTCCGTTCGAAGCGTTGCAACCTGCACGCTGGACACATCGCTGGTGACCGACAACTCTACCCAACCACATCGACCGAAGACTCTGCACTTTGGGACGACCTGCTTCGCAAGAAGGGCGAAGACCCACTCGACCCTGGAGGCTACTTCATCATCAACGGAACAGAACGTGTTCTCATCTCCATGGAAGATCTTGCACCAAACCGTGTCACTGTTGAAATCAACAAGCGATACGCTAAGCGAACCGAAGTGGCTAAGATTTTCTCGCAAAAAGACGGTATGCGCAAGCCACTCAACGTCGAGAAGCGACGTGACGGTATGCTCATGGTCAAGATCAGCACTGCTGGAACAACTGCTATCCCCGTGGTTCTTCTCATGCGTGCCCTTGGCATCGAGAACGACCAAGAAGTGTTCCAAGCTATTGCCGGACCGACTGAGACCTTCAAGTACATCGTGGCCAACCTCAACGAAGTCAACGACAATGAAGAGTATGCTGTCCAATCGATGACTGAAGCTCACGAATGGTTGCAAAAGAAATTCGCAGCAGGCCAACAGCGCGAGTACCGAGAGCAACGAGTCAACCAATTGCTTGACCGTGAACTTCTTCCTCACTTGGGCGACCAACCTGGGGCTCGAAAGAAGAAAGCAATCTTCCTCGGCCGAATCGTTCGTCAAGTCCTTGAAATGGCCCTCACCAACCGTGAGCCAAACGACAAGGACCACTACGCAAACAAGCG
>DUIP01000036.1:857-4002 GCA_013330285.1 Candidatus Poseidoniaceae archaeon | reverse complement strand
GAGCGTTCTCAATGCAGGAAATTCAGGCACCACATTGCGTCTTCTTGCCCCACATGCGGCGATGATTGGCGGCCCAGTTATGCTGGATGGCGATGGCTCTCTTCGAAAGCGTTCATCAAGTGAACTCTGGGCGACCATCGAGCAATCGGGTGCTACCTTGTCCATTGGTATGGGCGAAGAACGTCTTCCCGCACTCATTGATGGTCCAATGAATCCCACTCAGCTCGAAGCAGGATTGGCGCTTGATGTCAGCCGTTCGAGCCAACCAGTATCCTCATGGATTCTTGCGTCGCCAACCGTACCCTGCCAAACCAAAATTACGCTAGAGGGCACTCAAGTGTCCTCTCGCCATTCTGCACTCAGCCTTCAGATGCTGAGCATGTTTGGGGGCGAAGCATCAATGGAAGAGAACCAACTTGTCATCACACCTTCACCACTGAAAGGATTGAATGAATACACAGTTCCAGGCGATGCATCAATGGCCGCCTTCGCAATGTTGGCTTGTACGGTCTCAAACAGAGATATTGATTTGATTGGCTGGCCTACCCAAAAAGATGCCATTGGTCACGAGATCTTGCAAGAACATGCACCATCACTCGGGGTCAATTGGAATCAATCTACATTGTCCAGAATTGAAGCGAACAAACCAGTCGAGCTCGATCTCAAGGATGCGAACGATTTGCTGCCTCCACTCGCCGCCATTCTGGGCCTCAACAAAGGTGGTAGGCTCAAAGGCGCAGCACATGCGGCGTTCAAAGAAAGCAATCGACTCCAAAGAACTGCAGATGTGCTTGCCCAATTCGGAATGACTTCGGAAGTCAACAGTGATGGGTTGACCGTCCAAGGGGGACAACGCCCGCAAAGGCCAGACAAACCAGTCGAAACCTACGGCGATCATCGTTTGTTCATGACAGCAGTCCTCTTGGCTTCTGCTTGCGGTGGTGACGTCGTTGGACAGTCCTTGCACTTGGTTGCTGATGAGCCATTTATCGATCGATTGATTGCTTCAGGTGTTGGCGTCGAGCAGATCACAATGCCACCGATTGAAGATTAGCCGTGCCGTCCGAAATGGTGGTCAAGTGCGTCAAGCGGAAGTCTGAGTGCGGTAGGTCGGCCATGAACACATGCCCATGGGTTTGGGATGCGGCGCATATCATCCAGCAAGCGCCTCATTTCAGGCAGAGTAAGTTTCTCGTTTGCTTTCACAGCGCCACGGCATGCGTTCAAAAACGCGAGGTGGTCTTTACGATCGTCCACAGTGGTCAATGGTGCGCCATCCTCTGAGGTGTCCTGAAGGAGATCAAGCATGAATGGGATGACCTCTTTTCCGACAAGCAATTGTGGCGTTGCCGTGACCGACCATCCCTGATTCGAATTTTGGAGTTCGAAACCTACAGATCTGAATCGATCCTGTGCGGCTTCCATACGCGTGCTCTGTCGCGCATCAAGGTCCAATGTGAGCGGTTCAAGTCGTGTTTGGCTTGCCCAAATTGATTCATCATTCCTTAATCGCTCGTAGCGAATTCGTTCATGGAGTGCATGCTGATCGATCAATAACAATTCATCCTCGGCCTGAACGAGGATGTATGAATCTGCAAATTGGGCCAATGGCTCCATCTTAGGTAATTCGTTGATGATGTCGCCAAGTGGCGATTCATCGTTTGGCGATGTTCGCACGCCTTTTCCAGAATGTCTGTGCAGGTCCCTTTCCGCTGGTGATAAAGCAGGAGCAGTTGGTTTTTCATCCATTCCAGGTAAGGTATTCTGTGCCGAAGGAGCAGTCGATTGAGGTCGCTGCTTAGCGGGTTTGGTGATCGGTTCAGCTTCTCCGCCATGGAGGTTCAACTGGGCTCCTGCAGCAATCGCCCATGCAGGAGGCGTCTGTTGCGCCACTTGCTGTTTTGGCAGAAGAACAGGTGTTGTACCGGCAGCTGCGGCAATCGGATCGATTGGTTCATCCGACGTTTGACTGGGTTGTGGTTTGAAGTGTTCCTGAATGCTTGGGGCCTGATGTTGACTCAAGCCTTGCAATCCGGGGATACCCCCTGCGGCATCCGGTTGGGTCGGCACCGACTCCAAAGTGTGGGCAATGGCCCTTTCTAATCGCTCGAGAACCCGCCATGAATGACGAAGACGAACTTCTCTTTTTGTGGGGTGAACGTTGACATCGACCTCATTTGGGGGCAGTGTGAGTGAAAGCACTGCTAACGGGTGCCGTCCTTGCATTAACCGAGTTCTGTATCCTCTTCGAATGGCCTGCAAGAATGGTCCTGAAGCAACTGGTCGATCATTGATGAGGATGTGAATATCATCACCTTTGCCACGTGTGATATCAGGGGTGCTGATCCAGCCGGACCATGTTTCCTCACCAGGGGCTTTCGCATCCGCTTCGGGAGCATCGAGTTCAAGCATGGATTGGGCTTGGCCCCCAAGCAGATCGTAAAGACGGTCAGTCATCGCTTCTGATGCTGGCACATCGAGAACGACCCGTTCATCGATGAGGAGTCTGAAAGCCACTTCTTTGTGCGCCATTGCATGAGCAACAACGACGTCAACAATGCGTGCATTTTCTGTGGCTGGTCGTCGTTGGAATGCTAAGCGAGCAGGGGTATTTTGAAACAAATGCTCGACATCAATACGCGTGCCATGAGGCATTCCAAAGGGTTCAATCCCGCCTTTGATTCCATCATTCATCACAATTCGTTTTCCCTCTGTACCGACAGGTCGGCTTGCTATGCCAAGTCCAGACACCATGCCGATGCTTGCTAACGCCTCACCCCTGAAGCCAAGCGTGTGAATTGAATTGAGGTCTTCACGTTTTTTGAGTTTTGAAGTGGCGTGACGATCGAGTGCTAATGGAAGGTCGTCAGCATCGATACCACTGCCATCATCTTCAATTCGAATCAAATCAAAGCCACCTCTTTCCACAGTGATGACAATTTTTTGAGCCTCTGCATCAAGGCTATTTTCCAGCAATTCCTTCACCACTTGTGCAGGCCGTTCAACCACTTCACCAGCAGCAATGTGCCCGATGGTCGCTTCATCGAGTTGCATAATTCGCTTTGGTTCACTCACTGTTTTCACTTCCAAGTAACTTCTTCAATTGATACAGTGCATCGTGCGCTTGTCTTGGTGTCATCTCATC